>JAJDZQ010000082.1 GCA_022824565.1 Anaerolineae bacterium
GAGGGGGGTTGCCCAACAGATGCAGCAGGGCATTGCTCAGTTGCGCGGTGGTCGTCTCGTGCCCGGCCACCAGCAGCGTGATCATGCAGCTGGCGATCTCGTTGAGGCTCAGCACATTGTCATCGTCATTGCGCAGGCGGATGAGATCGCTGGTGAGGTCATCGCCGGGCGATTGCGCTTTGTCCGCCACTAACGCCACCACATAACGCCAAAATGGCACCAGGTCGGCGGTCATTTTCAGTTGTTCTGCGGCGCTGGGACGCCCGTAATAGAGCTTGATGCGGCTGCTCGCCCAGGCTTTGACCTGCGGCACATCGGCTTCGGGCACGCCCAGCACAGCAAAGAGCACCTGGGCGGGAAAGGTATACGTCAGCGCGGGCACAATATCGAGCGGCGGCGAGCCCAGCTGTGCCACAGCATCACGGGCGATCTGGCGGATGACGGGCGCGAAGCTGTTCATGCGGCGCGGCGTGAACAGGCGGTTGACCAGGCTGCGGATGCGGGTATGCCCCGGCGGCACATGGTTGGAAAGCACGGGCTCGGGCGTATAGTCGCCAGCCACAAGCAGCCGCTTCACCGCGTCTGAGAAGGGCACGATGGGCGTGATGGTGTTGGCGGCGCTATAACGCTGGTGGTCGCGGAAGATCGTCTTGATGTCGGCGTGGCGCGTCACCACCCAATAGTCAATGGCGGGGCTGTAGAAGACCGGCTGCTGAGCCTGCGCCTGGGCGAGCGTGGGGAAAGGATCGCGCAGGTCGAGCGGGTCGAAGCGGCGGCCGAGGTCTTGATGCGGGCAGGAGGTTCGCGATTCCATCATGCAGATATTGTACACGCGGCGAACTTATTGGACACGGATTCACCGCGACAGCCAGTCGCTGTGCAAGTTAAAAAAGATGCCGAGGCAAAGCCACTTTTGTAAATATACGCTGCGAATGGTAAAGTAGGCGTTGGGCAGCTTGTCCAAAATCTACTGCAATCATACTAGCAAAGGAGAACTTCCATGAAACGCATGCTTATTTTGATCGCGCTGCTGCTGCTCGCCCTGCCAGCCACGGCGCAAGACATGGGCGGCTGCATGCTCGAGGCGCCCGAAAGCCCCGCCCAGGTCAACATGATCGGTTGGACTTATCCCATCATCGACTTCTATGCCAGCGAGCTCGAAGCCTGTAACAGCGTCGACAACATCGATGTCAACACGCAGTTGCTAGACAGCGGCTCGGCGCACGATCAGCTGCGTCTGGCTTTGGGCGCGGGCGGCACTTCGCCCTATGACATCATCATGGTTACGCAGGGCGATGTGAACTCCTATGTCGCCGAAGGCTGGATGATGCCGCTCAACGACCTGATCGACAAATATGAGGAATCCCACCACATCTCCGATATTTTGGGCCTCGCGGACATGACGGTCGATGGCAATATCTACGCCTTGCCCATGGAGCAGAATACGCGCCACTTCTTCTATCGTCCCGACCTGCTGGAGAAGCACATGATCGATGTCCCCGAGACCTGGGACGATGTCATCGCGGCTTGTGGCGTGCTGGCGGCAGAAGACAGCATCGTCATCCCCTTCACTACGCAGTTGCATGCCGGCTGGGCTTGGCGCATCGAATTTGGCGATATGCTGCTGGCTTTTGGCGGGCAGGCGCTCAACGATGACAACACCCCCGCTTTCAACAGCGACGAAGGCGTCATGGCGCTGGAGAAATTGGTCGAGATTGTCGATGCCTGCATGGGTCCAGAAGGCTTGACCTACAGCATTGACGACAGCCAAATCGGCATTGCCACGGGCGAACTGGCGATGGCCTTCACCTGGGCGACCCGTGCCGCGGCCATGGACGACCCAGACTTCTCCGACTATGTGGGTGGCATCGAGTTTGCGCCCGCTCCCAAAGCCATGGCTGATGGACTGTATGGCGCGACCGGTGGCACAGGCGCCGCGCTTGGCATCCCCGCCAACATTGATGACGACCCCGATTTGGTCTTCCAGATCATCCTCGAAGCCCTGGATGTCGAAAGCCAGTTGGGCGCGTCGCAGCTGGGCGTCATCACCCGTGTTTCGGTCGCGGCCGAAGCCGATGCGCGCTATCTGCCGGCTGTCTTCGCTACGATTGAAGGTGGTGTCGAAGGCCAGAATGTGCCGGCGATCGGCGCGGTGCTCAACCCGATCTGGGACCAATGGCTGCCGCAGATTATGACGGGCGAAATGTCCGCCGCCGAGCTGCTGGCTGCCGCTGCTGATGCCTATAGCGCAGAAGCCACCGCACAAGGCTTTATCGAGGGCTAGTCCCTTTCAACCCCACAGCTCCCTACCCCCCAATATGCGGGGGCGGGGAGCGCATGTGAGGGTCTCCCCCTCCCCGAAGCATCAGGGAGGGGGAGAGCATTCAGAAAAAATGAAATCTGATGCTCAATTTCTTATCAGATTAGCCAGTATTGCACTGGCTTCTCGACGAGTCACCCTTCTCCATTGATATGGGGAAGGGCCGGGGCTGGGGTAGAAAAAACTGGCCTGCCCTCAGCTCGGTATGGGGGGGGGTGTAATGGGCGGGACAATTGTCGCCCCTACATCCGCGCCCGCAAGCTATCGCGCGCTTCTCGTGCTGGGTGAAAATTGGGGTTGAATTCCAGCGCCGTGATGTAATTCGTCAGCGCCTTGTCCAGCTCGCCACGGCCTTCCCGCGCCAGCCCGAGGTAATAATAGGTTTCTTCGACATATTGTCCGCCGCCGTCGTTCTGATTTTGACGGACGATGCGCAGCATGTCGTCATAGCGCCCGCTGTGAAAATAGGCATCCAGCGCGCCAAATTGATACCAAAACATCCGCCAGGGCAGACCCAGCGCGATCGCCCGGTCATAGGCTTGCGCCGCCGCGTCAAACATCTGCAAGCCCACGAAGCTGCTGCCCATGTTGAACCAGGCAAAAGCGTCTTCCAGATCGGCCGTGGCTTCTGCTCGCGCCAGCTCCAGGGCATTGATGGTATTCTGCCATTCGTCGGCGTCCGCGCCCAGCAGCTCCATCAATTCTTCGTGGCGGTTGACGGTGGTGAGCACAAGGTACTGGTAATTGAAGTGCTGCCAATACGCCAGGATATCGGCGTAGGCATAGCGCGTGTCTGGTCCGCGAAAGCTGTCCATCGTGGTGAATTCTGCCAGCGCATCATCATAACCCGCCATCAGCAGATAATGCCCCATCCAGTCATAGCCGCTGGGCTCGTAGCCTTTCTCGATGACCACGGGGAAGCCTTTTGCCAGCAACAGCTTCAACAAGTCCAATGTGCCGCCGCTGCGCACGATAGCAAAGACAGGCAGCTCGGGGATCTGTGTATTGACGAATTCCGCCATCTGCCAGGGGCTGACATTTTTGTCTTCATAATTGGGTTTGAGCCAGTTGGCGGCGCGGATTTGGTCATCGACATAGCCAAAGTGCGCCAGCGCGTTGGTCAATGTGGCTGGACCACAATTGTTCCAACCTTGATATTCTTTGCCCAGACCGCTCATTCGGGAGGCAGGCGGCAGCGACAAGCTGGTTTCGTTGGTCTGCGCGAGCACAGGCAGCGCCCATAAACAGCACAGGAAAACGAGCAAGCGACGAATCATGCGTGGATGTCTCACTCGATGGCTAACGACTGTAGTATACACCGATTTCGCTGCGCTGGACGGGCGGCCTAGTCCCAGGCTTCTGCGCTGCCAACGCGCCACTGGTTGATGCAGTCGATATCGGGCGCTGGCTCGATGACCGGCTCGGCTTCTCCAGCAGCGAGCATGCGCTCGACCAGCCGCCCACGCAGCACTTCGGCGACTTCGCGGTGCGATGCGCAGCCCGCCCGATTGTCCAGCTCTTCCGGGTCTGCCAGCAGATCGTACAATTCCGATTCGACATAGCTGTCGCTGTCGGCGTGGTCGCGGCCGCTGCGGTGTGGCGCGCTGATGGCATATTTCCAGCGCTGGCTGCGGATGGCGCGCCCGACATGCGATTCGCTGATTTGGATGAAGGCTTCGTTTGGCCAGTCCGCCGCAGCGCCGTTCAGCAATGGCAAGATTGAGCGTCCCTGCATGTGCGCTGGCACGGGGATGCCCGCGGCGTCCAGCAGAGTCGGTGGCAGGTCGACCAAGCTGACCATTTGCGACACGCGCCCGCCGCCTGTGAAAGGACCGCCATGCAGCATGGTGGGCAGGCGCACCGACGCATCGTGGCACGAGCGCTTGTATTCGGCATTGCGCGTTTTGAAATGATTGCCATGGTCGCTGGTGAACAAGATGATGGTGTCGTCCAGCTTATCCAGGCTGATGAGTGCGTCGACCAGCCGGCCCAGGGCTTCGTCCAGCCGCTTGATCATGCCGCAATAACCCGCCCACTGCTGATGAGCAGAGCCGCCCAAAGCCAGCAGATCGGGTGGCATCCAGCTGCCGCGATAGCGCGTTTCATAACCTGGCGGCGCGGGATAATCATCGCGATGATTTTGATGATGCGGCTCCAGGTAGGATAGGAATAGGAAGAAGGGGTCGTCCTGGTGCGCGTCCAAATAGCGGATGGCGGCATCGGTCTGCGCATCCACGCGATAGCCGGGTAGCTTGACCGCCTCGCCAGCATCGTCGTACATCACGCAGTCATAGGCGTCCGAGGTGAATTCCAGCGCGTTGGCTGCCAGCCAATAGTCGTAGCCGCCTCGCTGCGAGACCGGCACCGCGCCAGGTCCCTGGTCAGCCAGATGCCACTTGCCAATGTAACCGGTAGCATAGCCCGCCTCGCCGAAATAATGCGCCAGGGTGCGGCTTTCGGACCCCAGCGCGATGCCGTTGCGAAAGCAGCCGGTTGTCGTGGCATAGAGGCCCGTCTGCAAACAACTGCGCGCGGGACCACAGACCGGCTGGCAGGTGACAGCATAATGCACATCGCTGCCGGCGCGCGCGAGTCGGTCGAAGTTGGGCGTCAGGTCGAGCGGGCTGCCGTGAACGCCCGTCGTGTCCCAGCGCTGTTGATCGGTGAAAAAGACGATGACATTGGGTTGCCGGCTCATGTGCGCTCCTCAATCTGGCTGCGCGCCAATGGTAGCACATGCGCAGGCATTCTGCCGAAATACCGCCCCACAACCGCACAACCTGTTGCATTGGGCGAACTGGCTGTGTTACGCTCGCTGCCGATAGATAGCGTGGCTGACCAGACTGAATCGACAGAATAGAGCCTGTATGTCAGGCAAAGTCGTCCTGGGCATCGACCTGGGCACGCAGGGGCTGAAAGTTATCGCCGTCTGCGCAGACGACGCCTGCATAATCGGCGAGGCAGCGGCGGCTGTGCCCAACCTGACACCCGCGCCCGGCTGGCTGGAGCAGCAGCCCGCGGATTGGTGGCGCTTGCTGTGCCGCTTGCTGCGAAAACTGCTGCGCCAGCAAGACATCTCGCCCGAGTCTGTCGCTAGCATCGGCTTGTCTGGGCACATGCACTCGATCGTGCCACTGCGCGCCGATGGCGGCATCGCGCACAATTGCCTCGTCTGGGCAGATACACGCAGCCAGCCACAAGCGGGCAGCCTGGCCGCCAAGCTGCAGGAGCGGCTGTGGAACCCGGCTATCGCGCCCTACAGCTTGGCCAAGTTGCTCTGGCTGCGCGAGCGCCGGCCCGCGGTTTATGAAGAAACGGCTGTGGCGCTCTTCCCGAAAGATTATCTGCGCTGGCGGCTGGTTGGCGCGTTCGCCACCGATTATTCCGATGCGTCCGCTTCGCTGATGTGGGACTTCGCCACAGGCCAGTGGGACAAAGAGCTGCTGGAAGAGCTGAACATCCCCATGGATATGCTGCCACCGGCCGCTGCTTCTTGCGCTGCCTGCGGGACACTGACGCCCCAGGCCGCTGCCGAACTGGGATTGCTGCCCGGCACAATCGTGGCGCACGGTGGTGGCGATGCGGCTTGCGCAGTGGTCGGCGCTGGCATCTCGGACAGCGATACATTGCTCATCAATGCCGGGACGGCTGTGCAAGTGATTGAATTGATCGACAAGCCGACCCCCTTTGCTGGAGGAAGCGCCATTCGCTATTTGTTCGAGTTGGGCGTGGACAGACGTTGCTTCGTCATCGGCGCATTGAACAGCGCCGGGCACTCGCTGGACTGGTGGCGGCGCTTGCTGAATCCCGAGAAAAGTCATGCCGAACTGGAAGCGCTGGCGGCAAAAGAGCCAGGCAACGCCGATGCGCCCATCTTCTTGCCCTGGCTGCAAGGCACGGGCACGCCTTTCCTGCTGGATGGACCCTATGGCAGCTTCGTGCAGCTATCCGCGACCGCAGACCAACCCACCTTGACCCGCGCAGTATATGATGGCGTGGCTATGGGCATCCGCTTGTGCGCCGAAGCCCTGGTCGGCGAAGAAGCGCTGGCCACCAAGCGACTGCTCTTCACCGGCGGTGTGCCCAAAAGTCCTTTGATGCGGCAGATATTGGCGGATGTCTTTGGCAGAGAAATCCGCTGCCGGTCATTCTCCGATATGTCGGCATTGGGGGCGGCGGCGCATGCAGCGGTGGCAGCTGGATTGGCAGAAAATGCCCAAAGCTGGCTCGCCGACTTTGATTATGGCGAGAGCAGCCAACCACCCAGCGACTCGCTCGCCGAGCCGTATCGCAGCGCCTATGACCGCTACAAGCTGTGGGCGGCGCGCATCGCAGCGAATGCAGACGCCTAAGCCGGCTTAGCCATCGTTGAAGGCTCGTTCCAGTTCGGCGATATCCAGCTTCTTCATTTGCATGAAGGCGGCGGTGACGCGGGCGACTGCGGCGGCATCATCGCTGGCCAGCATCTCGTGCAACTGGGGCGCTGAAATCTGCCAAGAGACGCCGAAGCGGTCGGTCAGCCAGCCGCCCACACTTTCTGCGCCGCCATTGCTGGTCAGGCACTCCCAGAGGCGGTCGATCTCGGCTTGATCATCGCAATTGATGCAGAGCGAAAAGGCGGCATTGGGCTTGAAGAAAGTATTGCCGTTGACGAGTGTGAATTGCTGCCCGGCCAATTCGAAGTCTGCGAACATGATTTGGTCGGGCGTGCCGGGTCCGACTTCGCTGTAATGAACGATGTTCAGCACACGAGAATCGGGCAATAGCGAGGTGTAGAATTCGAGCGCCTCTTCGACACGACCATCGAACCAGAGATTGGCAACGATCTTCTGCATGGTTTAACCCACTTTCGGCAATTCAGCCCTTCATGGCTAAAGGGATTTGCTCTGTTCGTCCGCCGCAGCATTGTCTATTCGGCATAGAGATCGAAGGGTCCAAAGCCATGCGGCAGCAATTCTTCCAGGGTGGTGGTCAAGCGCAAGTTGCCATCCAGGTCTGCCAATATCACGCGCATGGATGGCGAAAACTCATAGAGCAACTGGCGGCAGACCCCACAAGGCGAGCCAGCATCGCGAGTCGCCACAGCCACTGCCATGAAGTCGCGCTGGCCTTCGCTGATCGCCTTGACCAGCGCCGTGCGTTCTGCGCAGATCGTGGGCGAAAAAGAGGCGCTTTCTACATTGCAGCCTGTATAGAGCGTGCCGTCGCCCGCCAGCAGGGCAGCGCCAACAGCATAACGGCTGTAGGGGATATACGCGTGCTGGCTGGCGGCTATGGCTGCGGCGACAAGCTGCTGGTCGTTGATTGTTGTCATGGCGTGTTCCTCGCTAGCTGTCATTTGGCGGCGGCTGTGGCGGCATGCGGCGCGCCGTTGATGTCTGCTGTTGGCAAGACCTTGCGCACCTTGACCTTGCGGATGCGATGCCCATCGATCGATAGCACGGTCAGGCTGAGAATGCCCGTTTCAATCGTCTCGCCTGTCTGCGGCACGCGTCCCAACACCAGGTAGATATACCCGCCCAGCGTATCGGCAGCCGCTGTATCTATGCCGACATCCAGCAAGGTGTTCAGATCGTCCAGGTCCATGCCGCCTTCGATGAGGTAACTGCCATCATCGACCGCGACATAGTCTGCTTCTTCGCCAAAATCGTATTCATCGCGGATATCGCCGATGATTTCTTCGATTAGGTTTTCGATTGTGACCAGGCCAGAAGTGCCGCCATATTCATCGACCACGATGGCCAGATGCACATTCTCGGTTTGCATCGCCTTGAGCAAGGCATCGGCGTGCTTGGTTTCGGGCACAAAATATGTGGGGCGGATCAAATCGCGGATCGGTTGGCTGTGCAGGTCATCGCGGTTTTGCAGCAAAGTCAAAATATCTTTGGCGTTTAGCAAGCCCAGCACATTGTCGATGCTGTCTTCGTAGACGGGAATGCGCGAGAAGCCAGATTCTACAAACGCTGCCAGCGCCGCCATGATGCTCTCGTTCACATCCAGCGCGACTATATCTATGCGCGGCGTCATCAGTTCGCGAGCGCTGGTTTCTCCCAATTGCAGGACGCTGGCGATCATGTCTTTCTCTTCGTCTTCGATGACACCGCCACTGTGGCTGGCGTTGACAATGGTCATGATTTCTTCTTCGGTGACCATGTTGACGAGTGGCTGGCTGCCAACGACGCGCGATATCAAGCGCACCAACAGCAGCACCGCAGCGGTCAATGGCGCAACCACCGTCAGCAGCAGCCGCATGGGCGCAATCGCCAAGGGCAAAAGCGCCTCGCCATAAGCCGAGCCCAGCGACTCGGGCAGCAGATCGCCCAGCAGCAAGGTGATGCCCGCGCCCAGCACTATGGCCAGGCAAGCCCACAGCAAATCCAGCGCTGGTTCGTCACTGGCGAAGCGCTCGCTCAACAGCCAGGTGAGCAGCACAGCAATCGCCATGCGAGTCAAGATGTGGGTGATGGTCACGCTCATGCTGAGGCGCAGGGGGTTTTCGTACATCGCCAAGAAGCCCAGCGCTCGTGCATCGCCACCATCGGCGAGATCGCGCATGGTCGCCCGGCTCGCGCTTTGCAAAGTCGCGTGCAGCAAGCTGACAGCAGCATGCAGCAGCAGCGCCAGCATAAGCAGAATCACGACAGCGCTAGCTCCCACGACTCGCCCATCCTCGCAAGTGTAATCTGCCAAGCAAATAGGACCGAGCCGGCGCAAGCGGGATCGGGCTGGCAGAATGGGCTATGTGCGTGGGACTCCGGGAGGGAGGTTCGGCTAAGTCGTCCACTGCTTTGTCGAGACTAAATCAACAGGCTATCACAAGTGTAACATAGGTCGGCGCGCTCGTCCAGACCGCCAAAAAGTCGGAACCTGCTGTGGCATTTATCCGTTGTGCCCTGCGTGTCTTTGTGGTGTAGTGTCTCCTAGTCCACTTTGTCCGGCCGCTGCGCCCAGCACCATGTCGAATGTCCGCACATTACATGATTGCCTGACTTTGCTGGCGCGGCATATGCCAGAGCTGCCGCTGGATCGCGCCTGGATGATCGAAGGCGTCGGCCAATTCAACCATGTGCTCTGCCTGGAGGAGCGCTGGATCTTGCGCTTCCCCAAGAGCGCCGCTGCTGCTTTCGACCTGGCGCGCGAGCTGGAGGTTCTGCCAGGCCTGGCTGGACGTTTGCCCCTGCCCATCCCAAAACCGTGCTTTTCTGCCCGTGACCCAAAAAGCGGGGACCTGCTTTTCATGGGATACGCCATGCTGCCCGGCGCGCCGCTATTGCGCGACCGATTCGCTGCTTTGCGCGGCGATACGCAAATCGTCGAGCATATCGCGCTGGACCTGGCGGGCTTTTTGCGCGCGCTGCATGCCATCCCGCCCGACGAATTGGCGCTGCCAGCAATCGTAGAAAGCCCCCGCGAGGAATGGGCGCGCTATTATGAAGCGATTCGCGCGCAGCTATTTCCCAGTATGCGGCGCGATGCGCAATCGGCGGTCAGTCGCAGTTTTGATAAAGGGCTGGGCGACCAAAGCTTGTGGCGCGGCGAGCCTTGCGTTGTTCACGGCGATATGGGAACGGGCAATATCTTGTTGCGGGCGGGGCGCGTCAGTGGCATCATCGATTGGGGATTCTGCGGGCTGGGCGATCCAGCGCAAGATCTGGGCGCGCTGCTGGCCAGCTATGGCGAGGCATTCGCGGCGCGCGTCTGTCGGCATTTTCCAGCGCTGGGCAAAGGCTTGGCGCGGGCGCGTTTTTATCGCCAACACTATGCGCTGCTGCAAGCGCTTTTTGCCTTGCGCGATGGCGACCAAGCCGAATTTGACGATGGTATCGCCGCTTATCGCTAGGGGCGCAATTATGTTATACTGGCCTATCTGAATTGTTCAGCGCAACCAGTGGTAAGCATATGGCGGAGATCAGCCTGCGCGCCTATCAGGACAAACTGGATGGGTTGGCCCGCGCCAGCCGCTTCAACGAAGTTATCGCCCATGCCCGCCACATCCTCGTGGCACAGCCAAAAAATCTGCGCACGCATCAGCAATTGGGCAACGCTTTGGCCGGCGCAGGTCAATGGCAGCGGGCGGCTGATGTGTTGCGGAGAGCGCTGGGGGCACAGCCGGCTGATTTTCAGACGCATTTGCAGTTGGCGCAGGTTTATGAACAGCTGGGCGGCAGCGAGCGAGCTATCTGGCATGCCGAGCGCGCCTATGACCAAAAGCCCAAAGACCCAACAGCCACCGATTTGATCCGCTCGCTATATCGTAAACAGCGCGGGCAGCAGGTCGAACGGTTGCAGCTGACAGCCAGCGCGCTGGCACAGCAACAGATCCGCGGCAACCTGCTGGACGAAGCGATCGCCACATTGGACGAAGCCCTGAACGAGCAACCGAAGCGCATTGATTTGCAGTTGCTGCGCGCGCGCGCCTTGTGGTTGAACGGCCAGCGCATGGATGCCGCCGAAGCTGCCGCCGACATCCTCGCACAGCTGCCCAATGCCATCGACGCCAACCGCATTCTCACCGAGCTGTGGCTGGCTGAACAACGCCCATCGGACGCCGCGCCATTCTTGCAGCGCATAGAAGAGCTCGACCCCTACCTTGCGCAGTCGCTGGCAACTGGCGAGCGCGCGCCAGACAGACTCGTCATGCTGGAAGAATTGCCCAACAGCCAATTTATGGAAGCCGACCTGGGACCTCTCTTTGATAGCGCGGGCGGTGGCAGCGACGACAGCTTGTCCGAATCACAAATTGACGAATTGTTTCAGGAATGGGTGATCGGCGAGTCGGTTGCGACAGTCCGCGATCTTCCGCCACAAGCGCCGCCCACCGATGAACCCGACGGCCTTGATGACATGCTCTCGCAGCTGGAGGGAGAAAAGGCGGCGGACGAAAACCTGGACGACGAACTGGCCGACTTGCTGGCGGAACTGGATACCTCTGATGAGGGCGGCGACTGGATGACAGAAATCCAGCGCAATTCTGATGATGACGAAGACGATGCGCTGGAATATGTAGAAGACTTCGACCGCGAGTGGGTGGTGCCGCCCGAAACGGACGCTTCGTCCGGGGCGCCTTGGCTATCGGCGGCCATGCGCGAGGTGATCGACCAAAACGAAGACGGCGCATTTGACCTCTTTGGCGATGATCAAGGCTTGCAGAGCCTGCTGCAAAATGCTGGCGATACCCAGCCCATCGATGCCGCCGCCATTGATGATTGGCTGGACGCCGACGAAGAAAACATCGACCAGGCAACGGCTGAAGCAGGGCAGGAGCTGGACGAAGAAATCTTGACATCGCCGCCAGCCGATTCCTGGCTGGAGACAGACGAGATCGACGCCAAACCAGCGGGCGACCCCAACCAATTCAATGCCGACTTGATCGATTCCTGGACTTCTGAACTGGGCGAAGACGATGAAGACGATCCGTATGTCGACTGGCTGAGCGATGACCTGCTGGCAGAAGCGGCGGCGCGCCCCGCTGACGATGCCCAGGACGATGCCCATGACGATGAAGCCGCGACAGAACGCGCACGCGCCTGGGGCTTGGACGACCCACAGCAGCTGGCCGACTTTGTCGAGACGCAGAGCAAATCCGCTGCCAGCGACGAGCATCTAAATGTGGCGCTGCCCGGCTTGGACCGCAAAGACGATGCCCAACCAGATGACCCCGATGAATTCGCCAGCCCAGCCATACGCGGCGGCGAGTTCGGCTGGCTCAGCGAGATCGTCGACGAAGAAACGGGCGGTATGCCGGCTGTCGAGGCCAGCGAAGACGAAAGCGCGCTCTACTTCCGCTTCAGTCAGCCGCCCGCCTGGCTGCAGGACTTGCGCGATGAGGCGGCTGGCGAAGGCAGCAGTATGCCTGTCAACATCCTCGACGAAGACATCGACGCCCTGCAGTTGGACGATCTCACATTTGACGATTACTTCAACTTCAACACGCCCACCGACAAACTGGACGCCCTCAGCCTCGACCAAGACGCCGATGACCCAGCCTTTGCCGGGCTGGACTGGGACGACTACTTCGACCTGGAATCGCCCACCGAAAAAACCATCGCCATCACGCTGGAAGATGATGCCAAGCCGGTTGACTTTGATGAGCTGGGCGTGGATGACGACGACTTCGACTTTGCCAAGGACGGGCGGACGGGTGCCGATGCCCACAATCCCGCCTGGCTGGAATTTGAAGAAGGCGATCTGGACGATTCCAGTCGCAGCGGCGGTAAATCCACGTTATAATCTGCATCCCAAATTCGCGTTTGCAAGGGTTGTTCGCCGCTAACCATGGTTGCCGAGCCAGAATTGCCAGATTTCGATGCCATGTCGCAAGACGAGTTGCTGGCCTGGCTGGCGCAGCTGACAGGCAATCGCGGCAATTTGACGCCCCAGCCCGATGACAAAGGCGCGAAAAATGGCGATTGGCTGGACGATACACAGCAGGCTCTGCCCGCCCAGCCGCCCGCCGATGATGATACGCCCACCGATCTGCTGCTGGATGAGGCAGCTGTCGGCTTGCCACCCGATGCCATAGACTGGCTGCGAGAAATTGCCGCTGTCGAAGCGCCCGAAGAGCTGCCCGATATCACCGACTATAAACCGCCCGAACAGAGTCTCAGCCTCAGCGACATCCTGCGCGCCAGCCCAGAAGATGATGCGCTCGCCTGGCTGGATACCCTCGCCGCCGAGGTCAGCAACACGACGCGCAGCACCAATCACGAAAGCGCCGTGCCCAGCGAATATGGCAGCGACTTCAACGAAGACTTTGAAGACGACGAAAGCCTGGACGACCTGGAAGACGAAAGTCTCTATTCCCCGCGCGACAAACGCAGAGCAGCGCTGGTGGCAGCCCTCCTGGGCCTGGGCGGCACAGGAGCCACAGACCAGCGCGCCCAAGCCATGCAGCCAGTTTCGGCAGAAAACTCGCCGGCACAGGCAGCGGTCTCCCCGGGGCGCCAGCAGGATCGCTTGACACAAGCCTTGGCGCTGCAGGCCGAAGTCGCCGACCTGGAAGCCTGGTATGCCGAGCGACTTGCGACACTGGCAGGCGACCCGCCAGCCCCGCCAGAAACCGCCCCGCAGCCCACTGGCGAGCCAGCCCCAGAGCCGCCCGCGCCGCAAGCAATTGTCAAGCTGCCGCCGCCTGGTTTGGCCGCCGCCATCAATTCTGCCCGCGCCAAAGTGGCTGCCGATGCCCTGGACGAAGCGCTGGAAGTCTATGAGACTTTGCTGCGCACGCCGGCCGGGCTGGACTGGGTAGAGATGGACATGCGCGCGCTCATCGAGCAGCCGGCGCATACCAATGACCCGGCGCTGCACCGTGTGCTGGGCGACGCGCTGATGCGTTCGGGACAACTGGACGCGGCGCTGGTCACCTACCGCCACGCACTCTCCTTGCTCTAGCGCGATGCCCGCCCCATTCAGCGAAAGTCTGCTGGACTGGTTCGCCGAGCATGGCGCAGACCTGCCTTGGCGCAGCGACCCGCAGCCATATACGACCTGGCTGAGCGAGATCATGCTTCAGCAGACCCGTCTGGAGACAGTCATTCCCTATTACCAGCGATTCCTGCGCGCCTGCCCCAGCATCGAGGCGCTGGCAGCCAAACCGCTGGATGATGTGCTGAAGCTGTGGGAGGGGCTGGGCTATTACAGCCGCGCGCGCAACTTGCACCGCGCCGCCAAGATCGTGATGTGTCAGCACGATGGCAAGCTGCCCCGCACGGTGGATGAGCTGCAAAAACTGCCAGGCATCGGCGCATATACCGCCGGCGCCATCGCCAGCATCGCCTTTGGACAAGCCGCGCCCGTGCTGGATGGCAATATAACGCGCATTTTCACGCGCTTGCTGGATATGGACGCCGACATCACAAAAGCCGCCAGCAAACGCAAGCTGTGGCAGATCGCTCGTGATTGGCTGCCCGAGCAACATGCCGGCGACTATAACCAGGCGCTGATGCAGCTGGGGCAGTTGGTTTGCCGGCCGCGCAAACCCCTGTGCGGCAGTTGTCCGCTGGCGCAGAATTGCCGCGCTCGGTCTGCGGGCACATTTTCGCAACGCCCCGTGCGTGCCAGACGCGCGCCACTGCCCCATTTCGATGTCGCCGCTGGTGTGATCCGCGATGACCGGCACCGGCTGCTGATCGCGCAGCGCCCGCTGGATGGCTTGCTGGGCGGCTTGTGGGAGTTCCCGGGCGGCAAATGCGAAGCCGGCGAGAGTCTGCGCGACTGCCTGCGCCGCGAACTGCGCGAAGAACTGGCCATCGATGTTGAAGCTGGCGAATGTCTGGCGGTGGTCGAGCATGCTTTTACCCATTTTCGCATCACCTTGCACGCCTTCGCGTGTCGGTATATCGGCGCGCTGCCACCGCACACAGAGCCGCAGAAACTGGGCGTGCGCGACTGGACCTGGACGCGCATAAACGAGTTGTCGCGCTACAGTTTTGGCAAAGCCGACCGCATGGTGATCGCGCGCCTCATAAGCCCCTCGCCGCCCCTCGACAGCTCAGAGATAGGCTAGATTTGTCGCAGAGATTCGCAAGCGTTAGAATCCTGGCACGAAAATAATGCGGAGGTCGAGCGGAATGACACAATCACTGGCAGGCAAAGTCGTCATTGTCACAGGCGCGAGCAGCGGCATCGGCGAGGCTATGGCGCGGACTTTGGCGGCGGCTGGCTGCAAATTGACGCTTGCCGCCCGCTCGGTGGACAAGTTGCAAATGCTGGCGGATGAACTGGACTGCGGCGCGCTGGCTATCGGCGCAGACATGACCCAGCCCGCCGAGATAGAAAATATGGTCGCGCGCACAATCGACGCTTTCGGCACGGTCGATGTGCTTTGCGCCAATGCCGGCATCTATATCCCCGGCGAATTTGCTGATGGCGATATTGACGAGCTGTCGCGGCTGCTGACCATCAATGTCGAGGGCGTCATGCGCTGCGCCCACGCCGTCATCCCACACATGCAAGCGCAGGCCAGCGGCGATATCGTGGTCACCAGCTCGATCGCCGGCTTCAGCGATATCCATTGGGAGCCTGTCTACAGCGCCAGCAAAAATGCCATCCAGACTTTCGTACATACCGTGCGGCGGCAGTTGGCGGGCGCTGGCATCCGCGTGATGTCTCTGGCACCGGGGCAAGTGGCGAACCCACTCTGGGGTTTCTATGAAGCTGCAGAAATTGAACGGGTATCCAGCGGCGAGCGCACGCACCTGACCAGCGAAGATTGCGCCGATGCCTTGGTGTTCATGCTTTCGCGCCCCGCGCATGTAACCATCCGCGACCTGGTCATCCTGCCGCAGAATCAGGTGAATGTGTGACGGCGCTCAACCCCCACCCCAAACCCCTCAGCCACAAGGAGGGAGGGGCTTCTTTCCCTCAGGACGAGTTCGCAAGGACTTGGCTCCCCTTCCCTCATTTTGGGGAAAGGGGCCGGGGATGGGGGACAGATTTGATCTCAACGCAGTCAGTACCGAACAAAGCTGGTAAGGGCAACTACAAACCCCGCAGATGATCGGCCAGGCGCAGCGACAGCGCCACGATCGTCAAGGTCGGGTTGGCATAGCCACCGGTCGGGAATACGGCGCTGCCAGCGATATACAGATTGTCCACACTGTGCAAGCGCGAATTGGCATCGACAAGGCCAGCGTCTGGCGAAGCAGACATGCGCAGCGCGCCCATGTGATGGTCGCCAGTTTCCAATGCGCCGGCCGCCGGCGGGAATGTCCACGATTCTGCAGCGCCGCCCACATCGGTGATCATCTTCACGCCCGCTCCGCCACGCGCCCGTAGATAATCCAGCGACAATCCCAGCGCGCGGACAGCGCTACGTTTGTCAGCTTCGTTGAGCCGCCAGTCGACATGCGCGGCCGGCTGCCCAAAGACAGGATCGCGCAGCGCCGGATTCAAGGTGATGCGGCTGTTTTCGTCCGGCAGCTGCTCCCAGTTCAGGTTGACGATCGCCTCTTTGCCATCGTCGCTGAAGTAGAGAATGATGCGAAAGTTGCCGATGCGCTCGTCCAGCAACGTCTGATGCGTTGGCGCGAGCATGCCCCAGGCATTGAACACCAGGTATTCAAAGACCAGCTCTGGGTTGACCAGCGGCGTCGCCATGTGCAGATAGTCGCCAGCTGGCGTGGTCGGCGCTTTGAGGCGGATCTGCTGTTCGCGGAAGAAATTGCGGATCTCGCTGGCGATGGGCTGTTCAAATGTTACGCGCGCGGCATTGGTCAGCAGCGGATGCAGCATGAAGCCGCGCCCCAGCATATCGCGCGCATTGTTGCCCAGCCCGCCAGACAGCTGCAAGAGGCGCACATTTTCGATGCCGCCGCAAGCCAGGACATACTGCCGCGCCCGCACCTCAAAACGCGTTCCCGCCTCGCCATTCACCAGCGTCGCGCATTGCAAGCCGCCTACATGAGACCTCGCTTCGTCACTGTCAATCGTGAGCAGATGCGCGTTGAATAGCACGTGGATATTGGGCGCATCGCGCAGCTGATCGCGGAATTGCACCTGGAAGTCGTGCAGATTTTCTTCGTATTGAGCGCGCATGATCGCGCCGTGCAGCTTGTCGCCGGGCAGCGCATCAAAACAGCGGGCATACAAGACGCGCTGCCAAAATGTCATATCGTCATAATTGACGGGACCAAAACGACCGAATTCGTGCGCGGCGGCATAATAGGGTGCCAGCTCGTCGGCGCTGATGGGCCAGCCGACATCGCGATAGCCAGGCCGCGCCAACATATCGGCGGCATCCAGCGGGCGCGCCCAAAAACCGAAGTGGTTGGTCGTCCCGCCGTACATATTCAGCCGCGATCGTTGCAGAAAGTCGGGGTCGACCTTGCGCAGAAATTCGCCAGTCGTGCCTGCGTAGAGCGATTGTCGCGCCGCAGCGGGTTCTCGCTTGTCGCCAGGAGCGCCGCTGACCAGCAGCAGCACCTGCAGCGAGGTATTTGCCAGCCGCTGCGCCATGGCGATTCCGGCCGCGCCCGCGCCAACGATGCACAGGTCGAAGCCGCGCAGTACGGTGTCCGCGGGCAAATGATCGGCATGACGATACATAGTCGGCTCCCTTGCCCCCTAGCCCAACTTGCTGCGTGCGCGCGCCAGCCAGGCAGCGCCCAAAATCGCGCCGTCTTCGCCCAGCTGCGATGCCCGCAGCCGTACTCGCGCCGAGACGGCTTTGAACGCATAGCCAGGCAGAGTCTCGCGCGCGGGCTTCAGCAGCAGGTCACCCGCCTGCGCCACGCTGCCACCGATGACGAAGAGCTCGATATTCAATGTCATGGCCAGCGATGCCGCCGCGATGCCCAGCGCCCTGCCCGCCTCGTTCAGCACTTGCAGCGCCGCCCTATCGCCCGCCTGCGCCCGTTGGGCAAGCTGCGCGCCATCTATATGTTCGCCGGTGGCTGTCGCATAATGCCGCGACAGGGCTGGTCCGCTGGTATAGGCTTCGAGGCAGCCGCGCGAGCCGCAATGACAAGGGTGGCCATTGGGGTCGATTGTCATGTGTCCAGATTCGCCAGCTGTGTTGCTTTCGCCATAAATCAGCCGTCCCTCATAAATGATGGCCGCGCCAACGCCCGTTCCGATAACGATGTAGATCATGCTGTCGCGTTTTTTGCCCGCGCCAAAATGGAATTCTCCCAGCGCCGCCACTTTGGCATCGTGGTCAAGCGCCACCGGCAAGCCCAGTCGTTGGCTCAATACACGACGAAATGGCGTGTTGGAAATGCCGGGCAGGTTGACCAGCGTCAGCAGATCGCCACTGATGTGATCGACAGGCCCCGGCGCGCCTATCCCCACCGCTGTGATAGCTTGCCCCTTTGGCAATTCACGACGCAGCGAAGCCACCTGCTCGGCGATGCGCGTGATGACATTGTCCAGGCCGGCTTCGGCGACTGTATCGATGCGGCGGCGCGCCAAAATGGCATTTTCCGCATTCACCAAGCCCAGGGCGATCTTGCTGCCGCCCAGATCGATGCCCACCACCGCGCTCATGCCAACAGCTCCGCGCCCTGCAAGTGATCGGCGACTCGCAAAGCCTGGGCGCAGATGGTCAAGGCCGGGTTCATCGCGGTTGATGACGGGAAGAAAGACGCATCCACTACATACAGATTGTCCAGATCGTGCGCCTTGCAGAGGGCATCGAGCACCGATGTCGCGGGGTCATCGCCAAAGCGCGCTGTGCCACATTGATGCGAGTTGGTCTCGATGCCCAGGGTCTGCGTGAAGACCAGCGGATAGCCAGCCGCCCGCATCATGCGCGCCGCCCGCCGCACCAGTTGTCGATGAGCCACGCGGTTGTTGGGCTGCCAATGCACGCGCGGTGCGCCCTTTGTCCCCAGCGTGATGCGGTTGTTCGGGTCTGGCAGGTCTTCTGACATGACCCACCAGTCGATGCTGCGCTGCGCCAGCCCCCGCAGCAGGGCTTTGGGCAGTCCGGGCACAGCCGCCGACAACATGCCGGCTTGCAGCTTGCCCAAAGCCTGGATATTGCCCATGGGAAAAGGAAAATCATCATCGCCGAAATAATAGTCGTTGATGGCCACGGTCTTCTGGAACACGGTGGGATTGGTCTTGCGCGGGTCGATTGCTGTGAGGGCGGTGTTGTTGTGCATCATATAATTGCGCCCCAGCATGTCGGACGAATTCGCCAGCCCGTTTGGGTGCGCGCTGTTGGCAGAACGCAGCAGCAGCGCCGCCGTATTTACCGCCCCGCAAGCCACAACGATGCAGTCGGCAGGCAGGGTGAGTGTTTTGCCGGCCCGCTCCACTTCGACAGCTGTGGCGCGTTGGCCGCTCGCGCCGGTCAATATGCGCAGCGCCCGCGTCTTGGTCCAGAGCTCGACCGTGTTGTGCCCCAAGGCGGGCCTGACGAGGCAACGTTCGGCATCGCCCTTGGCATGCAGCTTGCAGGGAAAACCATCGCAGGTCATGCAGCGGATGCAGCGTCCGCCTTCGCGCCAGTCGACAGACATGGGCAGGCTGTACGGGTGCAGTCCCTGGCTGCGCAGCTTGTCGCACAACGCGGCGATGACCGGCTCGTGCGGCAGGGCGGGGAATGGATAGGGGCTGGCGCGCCGCGGTTCGCAAGGGTCTTCGCCAGCTTGTCCATGCACAAAGAAAAGCCGCTCTGCCAGCGCATAATAGGGCTGCAGCTCTTCGTAGCTGATGGGCCAGGCGGGCGCTGTGCCCCCTTCATGCTCCAATGCTTCGAAGTCTTCGCTGCGAAAGCGCGGCAGGCAGGCGCCATAGACTTTTGTATTGCCGCCCACATAATAATGAACGCCCGGTTTGAAGCCTGCGCCGCTGGCTGCGTCAATCCACTGTTCGGCGGCTTTGTAGCGGTTCTGGGCGAAGACAGCCTCGACATGCCAATTCTGCGCTTCTTGGGGCAGGTAGTCGCCACGTTCCAGCAGCAGAATGCGCGCGCCGCTCTCGCGCAGGGCATAGGCAATCGCCGCGCCGCCCATGCCACTGCCGATGATGATGAAGTCGTAGCGCTGTTCGCTCATTGCAAAGCCACACAATAAGTTGACTGGTTGCG
>JAJDZQ010000174.1 GCA_022824565.1 Anaerolineae bacterium
GGCGCTGGTGGTGTGGTCATCCTCAGCCACATGGACACGGTTTGGGATGTCGGCACGGTGGCGGGCAGGCCCACGCGCATTGATGGCGACCGCATCTATGGTGTCGGCTCCATGGACATGAAAGGCGGCATCGTCATTGCGCTTTGGGCATTGCGGGCGCTGCGCGAACTGGCGCTTTTTCCCACGCAGCCCATCACCTACCTGCTCAACTCGGACGAAGAAACCGGCAGCCGTCATTCCAGCGCAGAGATCGAAGCCGAGGCGCTGGCTCATGATGTCGTCTTTGTCACCGAGCCGCCGCAAGATGGCAAATACAAGACGCAGCGCAAAGGCACCGGTCATTACACCATTACGGCAAAGGGCCGAGCAGCGCATTCTGGCGCAGACCATGCCCGCGGCATCAACGCCATTGCAGAACTGGCGCATCAGGTGCTGGCGGTGCAAGCCATGACCGATTACAGCATCGGCACAACCGCCAATGTCGGCGTCATCAGCGGCGGCACGCGCCCCAATGTCGTGCCAGCCCAGGCAGAAATCGAGATCAATACGCGCGCCACCACCCGCGTCAACCAGCGGTCCATCCACGAAAAGATCATGAACCTCCAGGCGCGCCATCCAGAAGCCGAGCTGATAATCGAACACGGTGGCGGGGTGCCGCCCATGGAACGCACACCCCAGATCGCCGCGCTCTTCAAACGGGCGCAGACACTCGCGGCAGAAATGGGCATCGCCCTGGACGAAGGCAGCACCGGTGGCGGCAGCGATGGCAACAAGACAGCCGCGCTGGGCGTGCCAACCCTCGATGGCATGGGCATTGTCGGCGATGGCGGGCATGCCATCAATGAATATGGCGAAATTTCGTCCTTGTCCGAACGCGCCGCCATCATGGCCGCCATGCTGCGGGAGCGGCTGCAAGTCTAACGGATTGGAGCGAGCGATGAGCCGGTTCGCGCTGGTCTACGCGGTCTGCCCGGGCTGGCTGGCGACCGACCCCAACAATCCCGGCGGACTACCCATCCCCCAGCCCCTTGCCCCAAAATGAGGGAAGGGGAACATTTTTATTTGCAACGCTGCTGATGCATGTTGGCTGAGCTGAGAGGACATAAATCTGATGAAATTCGCCCCCTTTGAAATCGAAAACTTCTTCCGCCAGTACGAGTTCAGCTCGCCCTATCAGCTCAGCGCGTCGGATTGTGAACCACTGACATTGCCCGAGCTGCTGGAATACGCGAGCCCCGCGCGCCGCCAGCAATTCGAGACTCTGTGGCTGGGTTATACCGAGTCGCAGGGGCATCCCGAGCTGCTGGCTACCATCGCGGGCATGCATGCGGGCATCGACGCGCGCAATGTGCTGGAAGTCGTGCCAGAAGAGGGCATCTTCCTGGCGATGAACGCGCTGCTGGAAGCCGGTGACCATGTCGTTGCCATTTATCCCGCGTTTCAGTCGCTCTACGAAATCGCCCGGGCGAAAGGTTGCGAGCTTTCGTATTGGCAGCCGCAGCGCACAGACGATGGCTGGTCATTTGATGTCGATGAACTGGCAGCGCTCATCCGCCCCGATACGCGCATGCTGATCATCAACTTCCCGCACAACCCCACCGGCTGCCTGCCCAGCCATGCCGAGTTCGCGCGTATCATCGAAATCGCCAGCGCGCGGGACCTGCTGCTATTTTCAGACGAGATCTACCGATTTGCCGAGCACGACCCGGCGGCGCGCCTGCCTTCGGCTTGCGAAGTCTATGCAAGGGCGATCGTGCTGGGCGGACTATCGAAGTGTTTTGGCACACCGGGCTTGCGCAGCGGCTGGCTGATTTCGCAGGACGAACAGCTGCTGCACGAATGCCAGGAACTCAAGAGCTATACGACCATCTGCGCGAGCGCTCCTGGAGAAATCTTGGCCATCATCGCGCTGGAGAATTGGCAGGCGCTTGTGGCGCGCGCCATCGATATCGTCCAGCAGAATATCGCCGGCGCACAGCGCTTCTTTGGGCGTTATCCAGATTTGTTTTGGGTCGGCTATCCGCGCTGTGGCACGATCTCGCTGGCCGAACTAAAAGCCGATATGCCAGTCAGAGAATTCGCTAAAGCGGTCGTGAACGAACAAGGCGTGATGGTGCTGCCGGGCAATGTCATGCAATTCGCCGGCAATTATTTTCGCCTGGGCTTTGGTCGGCGCGGATTGCTCCAGGCTTTTGAGCCATTCGAGCAATTCATTCACGACCACTTGCTCTAGCGCAACCCGTGACCGCATAGACTCTGGCTTTGCGCATCAACCAGCAGCAGGGTTTGCGTCATCAACAACATCCTCAGTGAATCCAAGTAGCCAATTCAAAAAAAAGCTTTGCCAGCGAGTACACCGAGTCTGAGAGAGTGCCCCGAGAGAATAAACCGGGTTTTTCTCTGTGCCTCTTTGGCAAATGCTTGTTGCCCGACTTACTTGCGTACCCTGCTGTGTCTAGGCTCGCCGCCGTTTTAGCGCCTCGCCCAGCAGAATTGACGCCAACAGCATCGCGCCCACCACCACATCCTGCCAATAGGTCGATATGCCCGACATGGCGAAGGCATTGTAAATCATGGCGATGAAGAGCACGCCCAGCATCGAGCCGAGAATCGACCCCGCCCCGCCGTTCAAATCCGCGCCACCGATGACCACCGCCGTGATGACCCGCAGCTCCAGATTCTGCCCGTAGCTATTGTTTGCCGCGTTGAATTGCGAAGCCACGATGATGCCCGCCACCGCCGCCAACGTCCCGCTTAACATGTACACAAAGACCAGGTAGCGCTCGACATTGATGCCCGACATGCGCGCCGAGCGCCGATTGCCGCCGATGAAGTAGGACAGCCGCCAAAAGCGATGATGCCGCAGCAAGTAGCCTGTCAGCAAAGCCAGCCCCAGCCAGATGAACACCGAATAGCGCAGCGTGAAGCCGCCCATGTCGATGCCGGCCTGCCCGAATATCGCAAAGCCCTCTGGAAATCCCGAAACCGGCGAGCCGCCCGTGATGATGATGTTGACGCCGCGCAAAATGAGCAATATCGCCAGCGTCGCAATGAAGGGATGCACACGGAACTTGTTGCTGATGAAAGCGTTGACCGCGCCAACCACCGCCCCCGCCGCCAGAGTCAGCAGGATCGCAACAGGAATCGGCGCGCCCGCCAGCATCAGCAAGCCAACCACAATCGCGCTGAAGGGGTAGATGCCCGCCACCGACAGGTCAATGCCCGCGGTGATGATGACGATGGTCATGCCCAGCGCGATGATGGCTTCGGGCAAGAAGTTGACGAACATCACATTGATATTGGGCAGCGACAGAAACACCGGGAAGTTCAGCTGTACGACGATGGCGAAAACGACAATAGCCAGCGCCAGCCCGCCGACTTGCAAGGTCTCCAGCGAAAAACGCCGCAGCAAACCCGCGTCCGCCGCCTGTTTCGCCCGCATTGCCTGCGCATCCTGCATGAACCGTCTCCGTGATTTTCGCTAGGTCATCAATTTATTGCACTGCATGGCGCATGACCTCCGCCTGGGAAATGTTGTCGCCAGCCAATATCGCCGAGATGCGCCCCTCGCGGAAGACGATCACGCGGTCGCTCAAGCCAAGCACCTCTGGCAATTCCGACGAAATCACAATCACTCCCACGCCGTGATTCGCCAGGTCGCGCAAGGCTTGATGAATCTTGACCTTCGCGCCCACATCCACGCCGCGCGTCGGCTCGTCGGCCAGCAGCGCCTTCGGGTTCGCGCTCAGGCACTTGGCCAGCAAAGATTTCTGCTGGTTGCCACCGCTCAGGCTGTTCACAGACAGCAGGTCATCGCGCGGGCGGATGTCATTGCGCTGCATGGCCCGCCCCGACTCCGCCGCGATTTCCTTGTGCTGCAAGATGCCCAGCGCGCCGACAAAACGTCCCAGCGCCGCCGACACGATGTTCTCGCGCATGGTCATCGACAAGAACAAGCCCATCACCTTGCGGTCTTCGGTCAGATAGACGATGCCTTTTTCGATGGCTTCGCGCGGCGACTTGATGTCCAGCCGTTCGCCCGCCAGCGCAATGGAACCACTGCTATAGCTATCTGCGCCGAAGATCGCCCGCGCCACTTCTGTCCGGCCCGCGCCCACCAGCCCGGCGATGCCCAGAATCTCGCCCTTGCGCAAACTGAAGCTGATGTCATGAAAAAGCGGCGGGTGGCTTAGCTCGCGCACTTCCAGGATTACTTCGTCGCCGACGACGCCCTTGGGCGGATACAGGTCGTCAAAACTGCGTCCGACCATCAGGCGGATTATTTCATCGGGGCTGCTTTCCGCCGGCTTTGTCGCGCCAACCATCTCACCATCGCGCAAGACGGATATGCGGTCGGCAATGCGAAACACCTCGCCCAGCTTGTGCGAGATGAAGACAATCGCCACGCCCTGCGCTTTCAGGTCGGCGATGATGCCAAAGAGGCGGTCGACCTCGCTTTCGGACAACGCCGATGTCGGCTCGTCCATGATGATGACTTCGGCTTCAAAAGAAATGGCTTTGGCGATTTCTATGATTTGCTGGATGCCGACGCTGTAATTGCCGACCAGCTCCGTTGGCGAAATATCGACGCCAATCTGCTCGAACAAGGCTCGCGCATCTGCATTGAGCCGCTGCCAGTCGATCATGCCCAGGGCTTTCGTGGGCTCGCGCCGCACAAAGATATTCTGCGCCACGGTCATATTCGGCGTCAGACTCAGTTCTTGGAAAACCACGCTGATGCCCAATTGCCGCGCCTGCCAGACATCGGCCGGGTCGATCGCCTGGCCTTTGAGCAGAAGCTCGCCGGCGTCGCGATTGTGAATGCCGCCGACAATGTTCATCAACGTCGACTTGCCCGCGCCATTTTCGCCCACCAGCGCATGAACCTCGCCAGCCTCGACTGCGAAGGACACCTCGTGCAAGACGCGATGGCTGCCAAAGCTCTTGTTGATTTCTTTGACTTCCAGCGCAGGCGGCATGGCGAATTTAGTCCTCGTCGCGGTCGCGCCGGCGGTAGGCGTCAATCATAATCGCCACAACCAGGATGCCGCCCATGATGACATTCTGCGCGTTGGGCGAGCCCCTCAGCAGCACAAAGCCATTGTTGATGAGCGCCAGCAGAAAGACCGCCAGTGTCGTGCCGATGACGCTGCCTGTGCCGCCGCGCAAGCTCGCCCCGCCGATGACCGCCGCCGCAATCGCCTTCAACTCTGCGCCCAGCCCAAACTGAAAGAAGCCCATCGACAAGCGCGAGGTCATGAAGATCGCCGCCGACCCAGCCATCAGGCTGCAAAAGACATAGCCGCCCATGGTGATCATGGCCACGCGGATGCCGGTCAGGCGCGCCGCTTCGGGATTCGTGCCGATATAAAATGCCTCGCGCAGGGGGCGCCAGTTGCGCAGCAGCAATGCGAGAATCACGACCGCTACCAGCGCGATATACACCATGTAAGGCACATTAAATAGCCTGCCCTGCCCAATCGCCTTGTAGGCATCGGGCAAGCCAGAGACAAAATAGCCGCTTGTCAGCACCGTGGCGATGCCGCGCGCAACCGACATCATGCCCAGCGTCACGATGAATGGCGCAATCTTTAGGTAAGCGACAAAGAATCCGTTAATCGCGCCGCACAGCGCCGATACGCCCAAACCCAGGCCAATCGCCAGCGGAATAGCCGCGCCGTCTTGCAGCAGCATGGTCGTCACCACCGCCGTCAAGCCCAGCACCGAGCCGACAGATAAATCGATGCCCCACAGCAGCAGCACGACAGTCATGCCCAGCGCCATCAGCAAGTCATAGGTCATGCCCGTGACGACGAAAGTGAGGTTGCGGCTGGACAGAAACGCCGGCGTCAACAAACTGAGCGCGATAGAAATGACGAGTATGAGCAAGGCCAAGATGACCGAGCGGTCGTTCAATAAGGCCTTTGACTTGTCTGGCAAGCCAGGGAGTTTGATCATTTTGTGTGGATTCAAAGCGCAATCCCCACTCGCCAGCGCAGAAATCCGCCAGCGAGCGAGGACGCGCCAGGCTTTCAGCTACTCAAAGGTCGGCGGATTCTTGAACGGGTCGATGTCGTCGGGACCCAGAATCTGCACGCCGGTATCGACAAGCGAGGCATAAGGACCGAAGCCCGTGCCAGCCGTCACGCCAGTTTCGTGCCGCGCGCCATAAGCCAGCAACATGCCCATGTAGCCCATCAGGTAGGGGTTCTGCCCGACGGTCGCGCGGATCTCGCCGCTTTCGATCAGCTCAAGCACGGGCAGGCCAAAGTCGAATGCCATGATGTCAATCTCGCCGACGATGCCCAGGTTGCGCACAGCCGCCGCCGCGCCAGGTCCGGGATTGCCATGCGACGCGAATATGACATTGATAGTCGGGTTGGCTTGCAGCATTGCCGTAATCGCCGTTTCTGCGCCGTCAACCCGTCCCTCGTCATTGACAACCTGCACGACTTCTGCGCCGGGCGCAGCCGCTGCCAGGCAATCCTCAAAACCGGCTACGCGCTTGCCCAAATGATCGGGACCGGGGAAGGTCGAGATGCCCACGCGCGCCGCATCGCCATGCCATTCCGCCACAGCTTGACCGGCGCTGCAACCAGCGTTGTAGTTGTTCGTGCCCGCGAATGCCAGGCGGTCGCTGCCCGGGGCGTCCGAGTCGAAGAGGACGACCGGGATGCCAGCTGCGATCGCGCCGTCTATGGAGGCGTTCATGGTTTCGGCATCGCCAGCCGTCGCCAGTATGCCATCCACGCCGCGCGCAGTCAGTTGTTCAATTTCGCGCGCTTCTAGCGATGCGTCCCACTCTGCGGGACCCAACAGCTGCACTTCAATGTGGTCGCCGATGCGGGCGGCCGCGTCCACCATGCCGGCATAAGCCCAGTTGAAGAACTCCGAACCTTTCAGGAATACAACCATGCCGTAGGTCTCGGCGTCCTGCGCCATCGAAGGCACAGACCCGGCGACCAGCGCCGCCAGCAGGAGCAAAACAATAAGATACCGTGATACAGACTTCATGTGACTATCTCCGTTTCAAATCAGATTTGGACAACATAATGCAGGGTAGCGCCAGGATTATCGTTGCAGGGTCTCCTTTCCGCAGTGATGGCCAGAGCCGACCGTAATGATATCCAGCTTCGGGCAACATAGCAATTTTTTCGGCAAAAGTGGCGATTTTCGTAGTATTGAAAACCCTGCCCCCAGCCCCAAAAAAATGAGGGAAGGGGAGCGCTACAAAACCCCCCTCAATCCTCCCGACAGCCGCGCGTAAGGGGGAGGGGCTGAGGGAGGGGCTTCAAAGCCTACTGAATCACTGAAAAACTCCCCTTGCCTCCTTGTGGGGGAAGGGGCCGGGGGATGGGGGCATATTTGCGCAATTTCATCAATACCAGACAAGCCTTGTAGGGGCGACCTGTCAAGCCGCCCTTATCAAGCGAGTGCTTGCAGCGGCAGGCGGCTATGTGGCGTGAAAATCCACTTCCACGATATCGCTGAAGGGCGAATCGCCCACTTTCACGCGGAATTGCAGCGGGTGGCCGGGCAAGTTGTTCATCGGCGTAATGCCCAACCTGGTCGTGCCGGAACTGTGCGTCAGATAGTTGGTGGAATAGTAGACAGAAACCCAGTTGCCGTGGTAGCCGCCGCCGTTGACTTGTATCTTGACAGCGCCGCTGCAGTTCACCGTATCCCAAGTAAAATAGTCGAGCGGGCTTTCAAAGCCGTCATAGGCGAAATTATCGGGCTTCGAGCAGCTTGAGCTGGCCAAATTGGGCAAAGCCGACAATACAAACAGCAGCGCAATTAACGTGATTGCGATTGAAACGATCTTGGGAATCTTCATGGGGCCGCCTCTTAATCTTGGGTAATCTACTCTCAGTGTATTTGAGTTCTGCTTTCGCTGTCAATCAAGTGGTCGCTGACCGGTGAAGGCGGGCGGCTCGCGCAGGCTTTGCAGCTTGCGTGGCGGACGAGGCCAAATAATGTTGATGCCCGGAAGACTCGCATTCCGCCGGAAGATCGGATGCTTCTAGCCGGGTGCCTGCGCTGAAAAGCCCGAATCGGAGCCTTGCGCATTGAGCAAGACCTGTATATCAGTGTATGTTAGCAGAGCAATCGCAGCAGATTATTTTTACCACCGAGTACACCGAGGACACTGAGATATTTCCGCAGATTCCGCATAAAGGTAGGTGATGTAGGGGCGTTGCGCCGAAACGCCCACAAGAGTCTGCTAATTTGCGTGGACGGTCCCAGGCTCGCTTTCATATTTTGCTTGATTTACACGGCGTTCTTGATGTTTATGCTTCTGGTGCGATTACTCTGGTATGTTAGAGAGTGAAAACGGACTGTATGACCGCGGAAAGCTCATCTTTGAAGCAGGATGCTATTGCCGAGGCCCCTACGTCCGGCGATCAAGAGCGCACCAACGCCCGCGTCGCCGGCGCCAGCGGCATCCTCGCCCTGGGCAATATCTGCAGCCGCATCCTGGGCTTGGCGCGCGAAACCGTCATCACCTTCCTCTTCGGCGCGACTGGCGCAGCCGACGCCCTGCAAGTCGCCATCATCGTGCCCAAAGCCATCTACGACTTGCTCATCGGCGGGCACGTAAACGGCGCTATCGTGCCAGTGCTCAGCGATGTCATCACCCGGCATGGCCCGCGCGAATTGTGGCGCGTCGTCTCCGCGCTGATTAGCCTCGTCATCGCCATCCTGGCTATTCTGGTGCTGCTGATTGAGCTCTTCGCGCCTCAGATCGTGCCGTTGGTCGCGCAAGGCGCCGATGCCGAAACGCGGCGCCTCGCGAT
>JAJDZQ010000157.1 GCA_022824565.1 Anaerolineae bacterium
TCGCCGGAAAGCGACCACAATTTCTCGCCCACCACCGCGCCCAGCCGTCCGCCGATGCCCTGGTCGACCTCGTCGAAGATCAGGATGGGCGTCTGGTCGGCCGCGGTCAGCACCCGCTTCAGCGCCAGCATGATGCGCGCCGCCTCGCCGCCAGAGGCCACTTTCGCCAGCGGACGCAGCGGTTCGCCGGGATTGGCGCTGAGCAGGAACTCGACATCGTCCAGGCCCTTATGGTCAAACTTGTAGCGCGCATCGCCCACGATGCAGCCAGCCGGATGCTCGGCCTGCGCCAGCCGCACATCAAAGCGCGTCCGTTCCATGCGCAGGTCGGTCAGCTCGCGCACGACAGCCGCGCTCAAGTCTGCCCCGGCTTGTGCCCGCGCCTGGCTCAAACGCCAGCTGATATCGCCAATCTGCCGCAGCAGCCGCTCTTCCTGCACGCCCAGTTCCTGCAGCCGCTCATCGCTGTGGTCGATGCTTTCCAACTCGGTTTGGGCGCGCCGCGCATAGTCCAAAATGTCGCGCACGCTGTCGACATTGTGGCGGCGTTTCAGCCCTTTGATAAGCTCAAGCCGCTCTTCCAGCTCGTTGAGCCGCAGCGGGTCGTATTCGGCGTCGCCGGCATAGCGCGCCAACTCCAGCGCCAATTCCTGCGCCCCCTGCGCCAAGGTCTCGGCCAGGTCATACTGCTCGCTCATCTGCGGGTCGATCTGCGCCAGCTTCAGCAGCGCTCCTGCCACGTCCATCAATTTGTCGACTGCGCCACGGTCGTCATCGTCCAGCAGCCGCGCCGCCTCGCCCGCCAATTGCGCCAGTTGCTCGCTGTTGGCCAGTCGGTTGCGCTCATTTTGCAGCGTGTCTTCTTCGGCGGGGTCGAGGTCGGCCGCCTGGATCTCGTCCAATTCGTGCCGCAGCAGGTCGGCTCGCTGCGCCAATGCCACGCTGTCATCGGCCAGGCCGCGCATCTCTGCTTGGGCGCGAGCCAGGTCGGCGACCAACTTGGCCAGCCCGGCCCGCGCCTCTAGCAAGCCCGCGTAACGGTCGAGCAGGTCGATATGACGGCGGGGACGAAACAGCGACAAATGCTGGCTCTGCCCGTGGATATCAAATAACTCGCCGCCGATTTCTGCCAGCAGGGTGCTGCGAACGGGCACCCCGTTGATGCGCGCCGATGATCGTCCGCGCCGGCGGATCTCGCGGCGGATGGTCAGGTAATTCGGGTCGTCGGGGTCGAGCAGGTCTTCGCGTTGCAGCGCTGGCTGCAGCAGGCTCTTGACGCGCTCGTCCAGGCGGATGACCCCTTCGATGATGCTGCGTTCGCAGCCCGCGCGCACAAAGGCCGGGTCGGCGCGAGCGCCCAGCAGCAACTCCACGGCATCGATGAGGATGGACTTGCCCGCGCCAGTCTCGCCGGTGATGACCTGGAAGCCAGCCCCAAATCGCAACTCGAGCCGGTCTATCACTGCAAAGTTCTGGATGCGCAATTCTTCCAGCATGGGCGTCTCTGGCGAGCTAGGCTTCTGCGTATTCTAAACCACACAGAGCGGAAATTAACGAGATTCGTCGTAGGGGCAGACTCTTGAGTCGCCCACAGGTACACCAGCGAAATTGTAGGCGATACAAGTATCGCCCCTACAGCGATCTGGGGTTAGTAGGGTCAAATCGCCACGCGAAAACGCGCATAAGCCGCTGAACAGGCCAGCCCCAGAACCAGCAGCGTGAAGATGCTCAGCGCGCCGAAGATCGCCAGACTCCCCGCCAATCCGCCTGCCATCACGCCGCCCGCGCAGACCAGCCCGCTATGCCGCCCACGCCGCCGACCGGTCAGCTGCAGCGCGAATTGGGCAAGCGCCCCGCCCAGCGCCGGCGCCAGCAGCAATCCCACGATGAAAAAACCGCCGACCAGCATGGTCAGCAAGACGGTCAATGCGCCGCCAGCCACGCCGACCGCAGCCACCAGCGCATAATCGGTCATTGTGCCGGCGTAGAACTTGTCTTCGTGCCCGCGCACACATTCGCGACAGGTATAACCGATGGGCGTGCGCACGGCGCATTCGACGCACATATAGCGCTCGCAGCGGTTGCAGCGCAAGCCCGTATCGCGCTCGGGATGTCGCGCGCAATATGTGATCTCGTCCTGGGTGGTGGCGTCGGGAATTGGCTGTGACATGTGCGCCCCTGGTTTAATCCGCGAAAGTCATGCGCCGCGGTCCATGTCGGTTGATGCGCGGCTCGAGGCGGTCCAGCAGCGAACGATAGAAATAATTGCGCTCGCGCAGACGCACAAACTGGCTGACTGGCTTGGCGGAGGTCACGCGCACATGCTGGTTTTCGTGCAGGTCGGCCACGACTTTGCCGTCAATCGTCAGCACGACCTTGCCACGATTCTCGCGCGTTGGCTCGACATCGACAACGGCTCCGCGCGCCAGCACGATCGGCCTGTCCATGCTCAAATGCGGCGCCATGGGCAACATCAGGATATTGCGCAATTCGGGCGGCAAGATGGGTCCGCCAGTCGCCAGCGCATAGGCGGTCGAGCCGGTTGGCGTGGACAGAATCAGGGCATCGGCATTGTAGGTGGTCGCCCAGTGATTGTCGATATAAGCCGCCAGCTGCACCATGCGCCCGAATACACTGCCGCTGATGACAACATCGTTCAACGCGTGAAACTCGCCCAGCGCCCGCTGCCGATCTTCCCACAAAGTGGCTTGCAGCATCATGCGCTGCTCGATCCAGTATTCGCCGGCCAACAGTTGATCCAGGCTCCCTGCGCAGTCTTGCGGCTGCTGGATCTCGGTGAGGAAGCCCAGCCAGCCCATGTTGACGCCCAGCACGGGCACGCCATGTTCCGCGCAGACACGCCCGGCTCGCAGCATCGCGCCATCGCCGCCTATGGCGATCACCAGGTCGGCATTGGGCACATCGCCGCTGACCTTGCTCTCGTCCCATTCGGTATGCAGCCAGTGCGCTATGCCGCGCCGACACAGCAAAGCCGCGATATCCCGGGCGACCGGGTGGGTATCGGGGCGGGTGGGGTGCGCCAATACGCCGATGCGCTTGATGTCGGTCAACTCGGCCTCTCTCCCTTTATCACACCACCATCATTATGCTGCAGATTCGCCGACAATCCCATATCAGAAGGCTGGAGCTTCGCGGCAACCCGCTCGCAAAAATGAGCAGGCTACTTGTTCCGTAGTATAATCATGAGCAAACTCTCTTCGTAATCGTCCAATTAGTAAAAGGAAAGCTGATATGTGCAAAAAGTACTCGATGATCGTCATTGTATTAACGTTTTTGCTCGCGTCGGTGACGATGGCACAGGATGCTAATAACCCGACCATCGCCATTTTGCGTTTTGGACCCTTGCCCAATATGGAAATCACTGAAGGCGCTATTCTGGATATGCTGCAATCGTATGGCTTCATCTCAGCCGACGAGAATCGCATGCAGGAAGAGCGCGCCGCCCTGCAAGGAGAACATATCAACATCCTTTGGGGCGATGCCGGTTTCAGCCTGCCCAGCGCCAACCTGCTGATACGAAACGCGGTTGACGAAGATGCTGCTGTAATCATGACGCTTGGTCCGCAGATTACCTTGGCGGCAGTCTCTATCACCCAGGATATGGAAACGCCGATTCCCGTGCTGTTTAGCGCGGTGCCTTCGCCCAATCAATATGGCATCGGCGCTGCGCCTTGCATCAAACCAGACCATGTTACCGGCGCGGGCAGCGCTTTGGACTATGGCTATGTTTTGTCTGCTTTGCGCCTGCAAGACCCAGAAATCGCCTCGGTAGGCGCGATTTATGGCATCGGGGAAGCCGGTGGCGAATATGGCGTGCAGCAGTTGACTGCGCTTGGCGAAGAACAAGGCCTTGCGGTCGAAGTGGTGGGCGTAGCCGCTTTGACCGATCTGCGCTCGGCTGCCAACCGACTGGTTGAAAGTGACATAGAGGCGATTATCCTGCCGATGAGTGCAATCACTACCTCGGGGCTGCCCATCATTGCGACTGTGGCCAACGAGGCGGGCATCCCCGTCTTTCATCCGAGCTTCAGCGCGATCTACTATGGCGCGACCATCGGCGCGGGAGCATCGCCCTTCTATGCGCAAGGCATCAATGTTGGGCGCATCCTGGTGGCGCACTTGAACGGCGAACTCGATATCGCCAGAACGGCGATCAGCATCAGCGGCCAGCAGGGCATCGGCGTCAACCTGGACGCGGCTGATGCGCAAGGTGTCGAAATCAGCGACGAAGTGATGTCTGAAGCCATCGCGGTAATCGACGGCGGCCGGCCGAGCAAGCTGAGCCCAGATATCCTGGCGGCGCTAGCCCGGCGCGGCGTCATCGTGCCCAGGGCAGAGCGAATCGAAGAAGACAGAGCTTGGCTGGAAAGCCTGCAATGCACCGATGAGCTGATCGCCGAGCAGCAAGCGGCGCTGGACGCGGACGAATAGCCTGCCGCTGTTGAAAATCCCCCCTCCCAGAACGAGGGGGAGGACAGGCCAGGTTTCCAGGGGTGCGCATGTGAGGGTCTACCCCAACCCCCTCCCCGAAGCATCAGGGAGGGGGAGCGCATGCAGAGAAAATGAAATCTGATGCGCAATTTCTTGCAGATTAGCAAGGTTTGCACTGGTTTCTCGACGAGTCTCCCTTCCCCATTGATATGGGGAAGGGCTGGGGATGGGGTAGAATGAAACATGTCCTCTCCCCCCGACAGGTCAGGGGGAAGCTGAGCACGCGGGGAAGCGGTCGTATTCGAAAATTGTCGGCGGGAGGCGCAGAGATCGTCTAGACGACCACCTCGGCGCTGCGACTGTGTACGAATGCGGCGGGATCGGCAGACTGCTCTCGACGCTCAGCCTGCCGCACAGCGCGCAGTTGACGCGCATAAACGCCAGCCAGATAACCATGCACAGGTATAAGCAGAAACGCGCCCAGCAAGAAGACCGGCAGCAGCGCCAGCAGCAGCGCATTGGCAATCAGCGCCGAAACCAGCCAGCCCAGAGCCAGCGAGACATTGTGTTGCAATGTGCGCAGCGCTTGTTCGAACTGGTAGAAGCATTCCGATTCCCAGGTTTCTGCATAACGAACCAGCCCCAGCATCCACAAAGACCAGGCAACCAGGCTGTACAGCAACAGCACAATCGGCGCGATCGAGTCGAGGCTGGCGGCCATACCCAGCGCAATCGAGCCGCGAAAGACAGCCAGCAGTGCAGCAGCCAGCAGCAGCGGCACATGATAGACGCTTATCGCCAACAAAACGGGTATGCCCTTGCTGATATTTTCGCCAATATGGTCCCATTCTGGCAGCGGAAGCTCGGAACCGGCGCTGATGTTGTGGATAATCCTGGCCAGGTAGCCCAGCAGCACGCAAAGGCTGACCAGCCCTATGATGGGGAAAGGCAGCAGCAGCACAAAAACAGCCATGGCAGTCAATTTGTTGAGCCAGCGCTGGTCGCTGAACAGATAAGTGAAGGCGCGTACAACAGTCATGTCTGTACCTCCTTTGTTATGATATTTCATTTTAACTTAAAGCTATCTTAACATGATTTAATCGCAATGCAACATTTTGCTCGGAGAAATGGGAAGATGGGTCGGATTCGCGCTGGCGATATGGGTTGTGGCGCTGGTGTACAATCGCGGTATGCCGGGGCAAAGCAGCGCACAAACATGATTTATTCGCTCTTGGGGCGCATCTTTCCAGCGGGCGCATCGCCTTCGCAGGCGCAGCGCATCGTCATCTTGCGGCCCTGCTGCATCGGCGATGTGGTGATGGCCACGGCCGCGTTGACTGCTTTGCGAGAGAGCTTCCCATCCGCGCATATCAGCTTTGCAGCGGGCAACTGGTCGGCGCGCGCTATTGCTGGTCATCCCGCCCTGGACGATATTCTGCATACCGGCGCAGACCTGCCCACCCGCAAGCCCGGCAGCTTTTGGCGGCTGGTGAGGCGGCTGCGCGCTGGCCGCTTCGACCTGGCTGTGTCGCTCGTTCGCTCGCCGGTGATGAGTCTGGCGGTTTGCATGGCGGGCATTCCACTGCGAGCGGGGCTAGATAGCGCTGGTCGCGGCTTCGGCTACAACTTGCGCGTGAAGATCGATCCAACTGCGCCCGAGCACGAAGCCGAGATCTTTCTGCGCGTGGCCGGGGCGGCGGCCGGGCGCAACCTAGCGGCATTTGCCAACCTGCCCCTCGATGAATCGGCTCGGGCGGCAGTGCAGGCGCGGCTGCGGGCGGCTGGAGTCGGCAAATCGTTCATCGTCGCCCACCCTGGCGGCGGCAGCAATCCCGGCGCGCAGCTGGCAGCCAAACAATACCCGCCGGCGCAGTTGGCAGAACTGCTCGACACGCTCGTCAAAGAGACCGATTCCGAGCTGATCTTGCTGGGCGGCCCGGGCGATACAGCGTTGGTCGCGGCAGTCGGACGGCATGTTCAAGCGCCGGCGCAGCAATGGGCAGGGGCGCTCAGCTTCGCAGAGATCGGCGCGCTGGCGGCGGCAGCCCGGTTGTACATCGGCAATGACAGTGGCTTGACCCACCTGGCGGCAGCGAGCGGCGCAAAAACCATCATGCTGATGCGCATCACCGATCCACGCCGTTATGCCCCCTGGACGGTCAATAGCCTGGCGCTGCACAAACCAGAATCGCCAGCAAGCGCGGCGCGGGATATCCTGGCCTGGCTTACCCCGCCCCCGGACCCGCCCCGGATCGTCGGCTAGGGGAGCTATATTCAACAGATTTGACGACTCTGCCAGACAAATCGCTGCAAAAAGCAGCGCGCGGCGAACCCTTCTCCCCCCTATTGATATGGGAGGACTGAGGGGGGTAGACTGAAGTTGCTACAATCGCCTCATGCTCACTCACGAAGGGACAGCCGCTATGAGTTTTCAGCACATCCTGGTCGATACGCCAGCCGCTGGCGTGGGCTGCATCACCCTGAACCGACCCCAAGCGCTCAATGCCCTGAATACGCCGCTGCTGGACGAAGTGCAACGCGCCATGACCGGCTTTGATGCCGACCCGGCGATCGGCGCGATTATCTTGACCGGCGGCGACAAAGTCTTCGCGGCCGGCGCAGATATCAAAGAGATGGACGGAAAAACACAGATTGATATGCTGATGGACGACTCGCTGGACGACCGCTTCGATTTCAGCGGCGTGCGCAAGCCCATCATCGCGGCGGTGGCGGGTTATGCGCTGGGCGGCGGCTGCGAGCTGGCCATGTGCTGCGACATGATCGTGGCGGCCGAAAGCGCTGTGTTTGGGCAGCCCGAGATCAACCTGGGCATCTTGCCCGGCGCTGGTGGCACCCAACGGCTGACGCGCGCGGTGGGCAAGGCGCTGGCGATGGAAATCATGCTCACCGACCGGCGGCTGAGCGCGGACGAAGCCCTGAAAGCGGGGCTGGTAAATCGCGTCGCGCCGCAAGCCGACTTCATGGCGCAGGCGCTTCGTATCGCCGAAAAAGTGGCGCAACGTTCGCAGGTGGCGGTGCGCCTGACCAAAGAAGCCATCAACAAAGCCTTGCAAAGCCCACTGCACGAGGGGCTGGAATTCGAGCGGCGCAACTTCCTCATCGCCTTCGGCAGCGAAGACAAGGTCGAAGGCATACGCGCCTTCATCGAAAAGCGGCGGGCTGTGTGGCGCAATCGCTGAGCCTGCTCTACACCGGCCATATCCACGGCGACCTGTGGCTGCTGCCACGCCTGCACACCTTCCTGCGGCGGCTGATGCAACCCACAGACGCCTACCTGCTGTTGGATACCGGCGGAGCCTGCAGCGAGCAAGTTTGGCATTGCCGCGCGACCGGCGGACGGTCTTGCCTGGTGGCGCTCGATGGCCTGGGCTATCACGCCGCCAATGTCGAGGGCGCGCTGGATGCGAATCGGCGCGAGCAGCTGGAGGCGCAGGTCACGCTGGGTCTGGTCGATGCCGCGCAGGCCTGGCAGCCGCCGGGCAGCGAGATTCTGGTCGCGCTGGAACCAAGGCAAACGGCGCATCGCCTGCAAATCTGCCTGCGGCCCGCCGAGCGCACGCGGCTGGATGGCAAGGCGCTGTGGCTGGGCGAAGTGCAGGCCGGGCAGGTGGGCGCGGCGCGGCTGGAGCTGGGCGCTACTCCACGACTCACGCGGGCGCAGGTGCACGACATGCCGCGCAACACGCCGCCCAATCCCGGCATCGCGGGGCTGGTCGAGTTCATCGAAAGCGAGGCGCGGCGCGTAACATCCGATAGGTCAGGCAAAGGCTCAATCCGCTCTGCTTGACACGATAGCAGGACGCGGCTATGCTTATGGTCGCCGAGATATGGTTGGCGCATCAGGAGACCTTATGGAATTGGCCGAGCTTCGTGAACAGCGAGTGGAACAAGATATCGAGACGCTGCGAAGCACGCAGAATGCGGTCCTGGATCGTTTTGACCGCTTCGCCGAAACACATCGACAAGTGCGCGACATCGCTTCCGACAACCGGGACCGGCTGGGAAGAATCGAATCTCGAATGGATCGAATCGAATCTCGAATGGATCGACTCGAAGTCAGAATGGATCGGTTCGAACTTCGCATGGAAGCGCTTGAACTTCGCATGGAAGCGCTTGAAGCCCGGATGGACCGGGTCGAGCAGGGCTTGGCAGAAAATCGCGCTATGATTATCGAAAATCGCGATGCAATACGCGAAAATCGCGCCATCCTGGTCGCCATCGCCGATCATTATGGCCTCAACTACGAGAAGCCTGGCAGCGACTCTTAACCGGACTTACCCACCCGTTCCAGATTCAAAACAGAGATCATAGAGCGCACAGAGAACACAGAGAAGCGCTTTCAATATCACTTTGCGTGACAGCCAGGTCGCCCTCAGCGCAACGAGGATTCAGCATTGCGCCGCCTGCGCAAATCAATCTCAGTAAGACCAAGCAATAATTTAACCACCGAGGACACCGAGTACACCGAGTTGAATGCCTATTGCGAGTGAATAAAACCTCTGTGCTCTCTGTGCCCTCTGCGTTCTCTGTGTCAAATTTCTGTGCCTCTGTGCCTCTGTGGCAAATTGTTGTTTCAAGACTTGCTCGCGCTTACTGAGAGCGAACATCAATGCGCAAAACTTGACGAATCACGCAACAGCCAGTAGCTTCGTGCCTGTTGAGCAAAGGAGCAGCGACTCCAAATAGATTGCCTACGCGCCAGATTTACTCAAAAAGCTCGCGAGGCAGTCCCGACTGGCGAATAATCGAGGACAATGTTCCGGATCGTAATTCTTTATGATTCGGCACAATTACAGTGTGCGTCGTGCGTTCGCCACTTGGTTTGAGCAATATTTTTTGCATAACGATGTGACTGCCGCGCTGACGGACTTCACGAAATCCATTCAAAACCAGAATCTTGCAAACTTGCGCTGCTGACAAAACCTTTCGTTTAGGCACGATCCAGGCTCAATATTTCGACACGACCACGCCGTGCCAGTCGACGCTCAATTTCGTCTGGAGACGCGACTTCCAGGAAGAGCGAAACCGCCTCGGCGATATTGTCCAGCGCCTCTTCGCTGCTGCGTCCCTGGCTGGCAATATCGTATTCCAGGCAATGTGATACGAAGTAATCTCCATCTGGCGTGAGGCTAACCGTGATGCTGCCCATTCGCGCTCTCCAAGCCTCCCTGACAATCCATACCCTACCCGACAGCCCGAAAAGTGTCAACAAATGTCCAGTCGCGCGAAACAACCCTGTATCTAAGCCTTACCCGCACGTTCCAGATTCAACACAGAGATCATACTCAACAAGACCAAGCTAGGACTGCAATAATTTAACCACCGAGGACACCGAGGACACCGAGTTGAATGAGGTTTTCGAGCGAATGAAACCTCTGCGCTCTCTGTGCCCTCTGCGTTCTCTGTGTCAAATTTCTGTGTCCTATACGAACTTGTCCAGATTCAACACAGAGATCATAGAGAGCACAGAGAACACAGAGAAGCGCTTTCAATATCACTTTGCGTGACAGCCAGGTCGCCCTCAGCGCAACGAGGATTCAGAATTGCGCCGACTGCGCAAATCAATCTCAACAAGACCAAGCTAGGACTGCAAGAAATATTAACCACCGAGGACACCGAGTACACCGAGTTGAAAGAGGTTTTCGAGTGAATGAAACCTCTGCGCTCTCTGTGCCCACTGCGTTCTCTGTGTCAAAATTCTGTGTCCTATACGATATGGTCCAGATTCAACACAGAGATCATACTCAACAAGACCAAGCAAGGACTGCAATTAATTAACCACCGAGGACACCGAGGACACCGAGTTGAATGAGGTTTTCGAGCGAATGAAACCTCTGCGCTCTCTGTGCCCTCTGCGCTCTCTGTGTCAAATTTCTGTGCCTCTGTGGCGAATTCACCTCGCCCGCGCCAGATTCAAGGCCAGCAGCCTGCGCAGCAGCTCTTCCTCGTCATCCAGCACGGCAACTTCCCAGCCATAAGCAGCGCACACAGCGATATCCAGCGCGCGATGCAGCTCGTCCAGGCGCGGGGCGAAGTCGGCGGCGGCGGGCTTGACCCTGATGTCGCTTTCGCCACGCCAGACCTGCAGGGCGTTGTAGAGGTTGGTCAATGTGCGGTCT
>JAJDZQ010000008.1 GCA_022824565.1 Anaerolineae bacterium
CCCCGCCGGGGTGGTCCCCCCCCCCCTTCGCCCCCCCCCCCCCCGACTGGGTTTTTTGTGGGGTGTTAAACCCCCCTCCCTCTTTTGGGGGGGGGGGTTGGGGGGGGGGCACAGCCTCCCCCTGACCCGTCGGGGGGACCGAGGGGGGTACTGACCTGGCGGGGAGACCGAGGGAGTTTGGCCTTATGATCTTGTTTCTGCGACGCCGTTTTGCCTTTTTCTTCTTCACCTATCTGCTCAGTTCGCTGATGATTTTCTTCTTGCTGCGCGTGCTGCCGGGCGATCCAGCGCGTGTCATCGCGGGCGGACGCGAAGCCACTGCCGAGCAAGTGGCTCAGATCCGCGCCGAGCTGGGGCTGGATGCGCCTTTGCCACAGCAGTATCTGGGCTGGCTGAGTAACTTTGCGCGCGGCGACTGGGGCACGAGCATCGCCTTCCGCGGCGCAGACAACCGCGCCCTGATCAGCGAGCGCAGCATCAATTCGGGACGACTGGCCTTGGTGGCGCTGCTGCTCTCCGTGCCCTTGTCTCTGGCGCTGGGGGTGATCGCTGGCTTGTCCGAGAACAAATTGCCCGATGTCATCATCTCCCTGTTGACGCTATCGGTGGTCAGCTTGCCGGAGTTCGTGACGGGCTTGTTTTTGATCAATATCGTGGCGCTGGGCTGGTCGGGCAATCCCCTGGCAGAAGCGCTGGGCTGGTGGTTTCCGGCCAGCTCGGCTGTGCCCGCCAATGCCAGCTTCGGCGAGATGTTGCCGGCTTTGTGGCTGCCGGCTTTCGCGGCGACATTGGTGCTGCTGGCTTATATCTCGCGGCTGACACGCGCCGGCGTCATCGAAGAGCTCAAACGCGATTATGTGCGGGCGGCGGCGCTAAAAGGCCTGGCCTGGCGGACGGTCGTGCTGCGCCATGTCTTGCGCAATGCCCTGTTGCCGACCATCACCGTCATCGCCATCAGCGTCAGTTGGCTGGTCAGCGGGCTGGTGGTGATCGAGTTTGTCTTTGGCTTTCCGGGCTTGGGCAGTTTGTTGATTGCCGCCATCGAGCGCCGTGACCTGCTCCTGGTGCAAGCGATTGTTATGGTGACAGTCAGCGTGATATTGCTGGCGAACCTGGTTGCGGACTGGGCGTATGCGGCGCTGAACCCGCGCATTCGCTTGTGAACGATGCGCCAAATTTCGCAGCGCGAATCGTTGTGATGGCGTTGCCGTGCGTTGTGGCTAGCTACGGGAAAATATCGGCTATGGCGATTTCAAAGCCAGGCAGGGCATCACCAGCTGAAAGTGTGTCGCCCTCGCGGTAGTTCACCGAGCCAGCGCGCGTAAATACATCCACCTCGCGCAGGTCGGGGTCAACGACCCAAACTTGGATTGCGCCGGCCTCGAGCAACTGCCGCGTCTTGCGCTTCATGTCAGAGATAGTGTTGCTCGGCGAAACGATCTCGACTGCCAGGTCTGGCGCGCCTTCAATGACTTCGTTGGTGTACAGCTGGTTGGCGCGCTCGTTGCCCACGACGGCGATATCCAGCCCGCGCACGGTATCGCCCCGGTATTCGCTGCGCTCAAGCGCAAAGGCGGCATCAGCTCCCGTCATTCCACCCATGCGGGTTGCCTTGAGATGGATACCGATTTCAGTAGCCAGGCGAAGCAGTACGGCACCATGCAAACCTCTGGGCAATCCCATCGTAACAATCTCCCCCTCGACAAGTTCGACCCGGCGGTCTGCGAATTCGGGCAGGTTGGCGAATTCCAAGATGTTGTCGGCATTCACGCGTTTGGTGAGGACTTCCATGTGGTTTCGTCCTGATGGCTGTGGCTGTGAATATAGTATAGCGCAGCGTGGAGCGCAAAGGGTAAGCCATGCGATCCCCAATACAACATAAAGTCCAGGTGCATGAGGTTGGGTTTTTCAACGGGCGAGTCGTCGCCTCGCCCCTACGAAGAACCGGTGATGTGACGGCGGGCGTCTAGTCCGACACTTCGACGAACTGGCGCTGATAAAGCTCGTAATACATGCCGCGCCGCGCCAGCAGCTCTTGGTGCGCGCCCATCTCGCAGATGCACCCTTCATCGACAACGCAGATGATGTCGGCGGTGGTGATGGTGCTCAGGCGGTGGGCGATGACGATGGAAGTGCGCTGCGCCAGCAACTTGCGCAGGGCATCTTGGATTAGCGCTTCGGTGACCATATCGACGCTGGATGTCGCCTCGTCCATGATCAAAATGCGCGGGTCGGCCAATATGGCGCGCGCGATAGAGATCAACTGCCGCTGCCCAACGCTCAGATTGGCACCATCTTCAAAGATTTCTGTGTTGTAGCCCAAGGGCAGGTCGTTCACGAATTCGCCCACATTGGCCAGGTCGCCCGCGGCGATGACCTCGTCCAGCCCCGCAGCCGGCTTGCCGAAGCGGATGTTGTCGGCGATTGAACCCGCGAAGATGAAAGGGTCCTGCGAAACCAGCCCCATCTGGGCGCGCAGAGACCGCTGTTGCACATCGCGCACATCCAGACCATCGATCTGCAAACTGCCGCCGTTGACATCGTAAAATCGCGCCACCAGATTAGCCAGCGAGGTCTTGCCAGCGCCAGTCGGACCCACTAGCGCCACCATGGTGCCCGCCGGGATGCTCAGGTCGATATCGCGCAGCACCGGCTCGTCCTGCCGATAACTGAATTGCACCTGCTGGAAGTCGATGCGCCCCTCAATCGGCGGCATCTGCCTGGCGTCTGTCTTGTCGCTGATGGCCGGCTCGGTATGCAAGAGGTTGATGACGCGCTCGCCACCGGCCATGGCTGTCTGCATGGTGGCATAGAGCTGGCTCAGTTCTTGCACGGGCAAAAAGAAGCGATTGACATAAGCCAGAAAAGCGATGACCGTGCCCAGGGTCAAGCTGCCTTCGACGACGCCCAGCCCGCCAAAGAGCAGCACGATCGCTGTTGCCGCCACGCCCAGGAATTCGACTGTCGGCAAGAAAACGAAAGACAGGGACATGGCTTCAATATGCGCGTCGCGGTTGGCTTGGTTGACCTCGTCAAACTTCTCGGAAGTGCTGTCTTCGTTGGCAAAAGCCTGGATGACGCGGATGCCGCTGAGGTTCTCGGCCAGGTCGCCAATCATGTGGGCGTTGCGGGCGCGCGTCTTGCGGAAGGCTCGTTTTGCCCGCCGCGCGAACAGGGCAGTTGCCAGCACAATCAGCGGAATGATGGCGAATGTGATCAGCGCCAACTGCCAATTCAGCGACAGCATGACCAGCACGATGCCCGCCAGCAACAGGCTATCGCCCGTCAGCGTGATGAGCCCTTGCGAAAGCAGTTGATTGATGACGCCGACATCGCTGATGACGCGCGATATCGTCACGCCGATGATGTGCTGGTCGTGGTAGGCCAGCGGCAAAGCCTGGATGTGCCGAAAAAGCGCCGCCCGCAGATCGGCCAATACGCGCTGACCCACCCAGCTGAGCAGATAGCGCTGCGCCATGGAAGCCGCGTACAAGCAGACAAAAGCGCCCAGCATCAGCAGCGCCACTTCGTCCAGCGCGGCATAGTCGCCATTGGCGATAGGCCCATCAATGGCGAGCTTGACCAGGTAGGGCGTCGCCAGAGTCAAGCCAGATGCCAGCAGCATGGCAAAAAATGCGCCGAGCATGCGCCAGGCATAGGGACGGATGAAAACCAGCAACTGCCAGACGACGCGCAGGTTGAAGCTGCGTCCCTCGACCTTGTCGGCATACGCGTCCAGGGTGCCACGCGGTCCGCCCGAACGAATGCCAGCCGTGCCAATTGAAAAGCCGATATGTGTCTCCGTCGTTGGGTTTGCGCTATCGATTATCCATCTTTGCTGCTCTGTTTGGGTTCTTGCAACGTTTGTTCACGCGGCGCGGGATTTAGGGGAGGTCGCTTGGGAGCGAGACGTTTGAGAAGCGGCGACCCTTTGTCTTTAGGATAACTTATTCGGTCTTGGGTAAGCTGGAATACACTGACTTTCGTATCCTGAACAATCTTTGCGCGCAGTTCCGTCATGATAGCTTAGTCCCTTCCCTGTTCGCTGATTGTGAGGCATGCACGCCCCCATTCACCAATTGCAGCAAATTCTTCTATTACAACATGATACTCATAAGTTCCCTTGCCCACAAACGGCAAGTCTTGCATGATTAGCATCATTAGATGAAATGATTGATGACGAAAGTCGAGCTCTACGCCTTTTGTCCATAGGACTTGCTCGCCGCCAGGCGCAAACAACTGAACAGTCGCATGGTGTACTCGGCGGTCGCTCTCAAACTCAGCCGTCCATTGGGATGCCAATACCGCTGGGGGGTCGAAGAGAACAGATGTTGCCTCTTCGACCAAGCCAAATGGGCTGGAAACCTGTAAGGTTGAGAACACATTTCCCAAGTCAATCGCGCCTGTGTTGTTGACAAGCGCTTCTGTACATAGCAGTGTCCAGTCATGACGCATCGGTGTCTCTACCAGCCGCTTTCGTCAGCGCAATTGTCAAGATTCTTTTTCGCAGTTTACAAAGCGCAAAGTTGTGCGCAAGCGAAACTCCAAGCTCGGTCCCGCCGATTCATGCGCGCAGGTTGCGATGATAAATCTCTGCATACAAGCCACTGCTGTGCAGCAATTCTTCGTGTGTGCCAGCCGCGGCCACGCGCCCACCCTGCAAGACCAGCACTTTGTCCGCCAGCCGCACTGTGCTGAGTCGCTGGGCGATGATGAACGAAGTGCGCCCCGCCATCAGCCGCTCCAGCGCGATCTGAATCAGCCGTTCGGTTTCTGTGTCCACGCTGGAAGTGGCATCGTCCAGCAGCAGGATACGCGGGTCTTTCAACAAGGCGCGGGCGATGGCAATGCGCTGCTTTTGCCCGCCAGACAAGGTCACGCCCCGCTCGCCGACTTCGGTTTCATAGGCTTTTGGCATCTGCATGATGAAGTCATGGGCTTGGGCGGCTTGGGCGGCTTCAATCACATCGTCATCCGCTACATTGTCCAGGCCAAAGGCGATATTCTCGCGGATGCTGGCGGCGAATAGCACCGACTCTTGCAGCACAATGCCGATTTGGTCGCGCAGCGAGTTCAAAGTGACGCCGCGCAGATCGTGCCCGTCGACCAATATGCGCCCGCCTGTCACATCATAGAAGCGCGGTATCAGGTTGATGATGGTGGATTTTCCACTGCCGGTCGCGCCCAACAGCGCCACCACTTCGCCGACCTGCGCGCAGAAGCTGAGCCCATCCAGCACCGGTCGCTGGTCAAAGTAGGCAAAAGAAACATCTTCGAAGCGCACATGCCCGTCAATGCCCGGCAAGGGCACGGCATCGGGCGCATCGACCACTTCCGACTGGGCGTCCAGGATGGTGTAGATGCGCTCGCCCGCAGCCGATGCCATCGCCACGGCCGGCACAATGATGCCCAGCCGCCGCACAGGCGAAATCAGCTGGCCCAGATAGGTGGTGAAGGCCACCAACTCGCCCAGGCTCAAGCCGCCTTCGATGACCAGCCGTCCGCCCAGCCAGATGATGACCACCGTGCTCAAACTGGCGATGAAATCCAGCAGTGGGATATGCTGGGTCGCCACGCGAACCTGCTGCGCCGCCAAATCTGCCCAATGCTGATTTTGGGCATCAAAGCGCGCGACCTCTGCGTCTTCTTGGGCGAAAGCCTTGACGATCTTTGCGCCGCGCAGATTTTGCTCCAGCACCGTGGTCATCTCGGCCAGTTGATGCTGCAAATCCAGCGAGAGCGGGCGATAGATGCGCCCAAAGCGAAAAGCCACATAGCCCAGCAGCGGCATCAACAGCATCGACAGCAGCGCCAGCAGCGGGTTCATCAACAGCAGCGCGGCAAATGTCAGCAGCATGAGCATGGACGACTGGAAGAGGCGCAAGATAGCCCGCCCGGTCAAAAAGCGGATGCGCTCGACATCGGAGATAGAACGCGCCAGCAACTGCCCGGTCTGGGCGCGGTCGTGGTAGGAAAAAGACAACGAGCTTAACTTGTCAAAGATGGCGTTGCGGATGTCATAAGCGACCCCCTGCGAAGCCACTTCGGTCCAGCGCCCCAGCATAAAATCCACGCCGCCCTTGCCCAGGCTCAGCAGCAGCAAGCCGACCAGCGCAGCCTGCAGAACCTGCATATCGCGCTGCACGATGCCGGCATCGACAATCCAGCGGATCGCCTGGGGGATGAGCACAGCCAGCCCGTTGGTCACCAGCGCCAAGCCATAGACGCCGAGCGCGATGCCGCGGTATTTTTTGAGGAACTTAAAACTGCGCAGGAGCGAGCTGCTGGACGCGGCTTGATTGAATACTGAATTGTCTAGGGAGATTTTAGCCATACATGAGGCGAATGAAGCGGCGCTCTCCTAGGCTGGATAACGAAGTCCGCCTAGCATAGCCCTTTCCCTGATTGCGATAAAGCCTGAATCTAGGATTCACCGCACCGCTGTATGGCAGTCCTGCGCATGCCAAGCATATTACTTTCAGACAACTGTTTGGAATCCAACCTGTTCAAATAAACGAATTCTGATTTAATTAGCTGCGGACCGCAAAAATCGCAGCTTAGCCAATTATCCAGCCATTTGCGTGCGCCAGATTAAGATCAGCCTTGAACATATCGCCTCCACAACTCACTTCTTTGCATGCCACTGCCTGCATGAAGACGCAAATGCCCCTGTCCCGGTTCTTGCTTATGTTGCTTTGCCTCTTCGCTATGGGCGGGCGCGCGCCATCTGTCTTCGCCCAGGGCAACCCGGCCGCGGCCGCCTGTGGCTTACCGGCGGAAGGCATTATCAAGCATAGCGCCACCTACACTTTGACCGCAAACTGTTCGCAAACAGGCTTACTCACAATCGGCGATTTCAACCCGAAAATTTCTTTGACGATAAACGGCGGCGGCTACACCATAACCAGGGGCCCGGATAGCATCATATTCGGTCCTAACGCTATCCTGAACCTCAATAACGTGACGATTGACGGCGCAAGTACATCCGACCCGAGCTTAATTCATGCCGAAAGAGTGAACGCCAGCAATGTAACATTCACCCGCGGGCGCGGCATCGCCTTGTTCACGTCCGAAGGCAATCTGAATAATGTGCTTTTCGACGGTATCGTCTCCGGCGCACTGTCATTGGGCGGCAATGCCAGCGCATTACTCATCAGTTCCGGTACCAACCATTCCTTAACCAATGTCGTGTTCCGCAACAATCTCGGCGGTGGCGGCGCCGTCGTCTTGCGTTCCGGTAGCAGGGTGACGACCAATGGCTGCCTGACGCTCTCCGGCAATGCGCCTTATGATGTCTTCGTTGCCGCTGGCGCGACCTGGACCGACAACAGCAGCGGGCTTTGCAGCGGCACGATTGGCAATGGCGACCAAGCCGAACCCGCGCCCGAGTTGATGGCTTGCGGCTTCCCCGCCGGCGGCAATCTCGATGCCTCCGCGACATATACGCTCACTGCCGATTGCGAGCTGACCGCCCGCTATTATGTCTCTGAAGATGTCAGCCTTCGTGTCATCGGCAATGGCTATTCGCTAAGAGACGCCAGCGGACTCAACACGATTTATACCGCCGCCACCAGCGAGATTCGCCTGGAAAATGTCGCGCTGGACGGCGTCTTCTTCTACCATTGGGGCAGGCTAACCGCGGACGGCATAAAAGTCTCCAATTCCGTCGGCGGTTTTCTCTACAACATGGGTGAAGCCCATTTCCGCAACGGGTTATTCGAAGGCAACAGCAGCAATCGTCCGAGCAGCCGTTCAGTCGCGCTGGCGTACTCAGTCTACCAAAACGGCTTCACAAGCTTCACCGACGCCACATTCCGCAACAACACCGGCGGCTTGGGCGTCTTGGCGACCTGGGGCGCGACCATTGAGTTAAACGGCTGCATCACCTTCGAGAACAACAGCCCGGCCGACACCTATATCTACGCCCGGTCTGGGGGCGTGCTGAACGATAACAGCGTCGATTGTGACAGCCCGATTATCGACCCGGTGAATCCCGTAGCGCCGACTGTGAAATGCAACCCGCATTGTGATCTGCCGCCGGCCCCGCCCGTAAAGTGCAACCCGCACTGTGATTTGCCCCCTGCGCCGCAAGATGATTGCAGCCTGAAGCTGGGCGCGATTGGGCTCATCTGCCGCCCGCCAGTGCAGCCGCCGGTCGCCACGGTCTGGCGCATCCGACCCAACCCGGCTGGAACGCATCTGCCCGCTTTCGGCACATTCCTGCTCGCGGTGGATCAGCTACAAGTCGAAGCGGTGGCGGATGGACTGGTCGCCTGCAGCCCCGATGGGCGTCTGGCCATACGCACAGGTTTGACGGACGAGCTGCGCCAGGTCTTCGAGAACAGTCCCCAATACAGCGAGGAATTGCTGGTGCCGCGCCGTTATATCGTCTTCTCCAAGGGGCCGGAGCCCAATGAAGACAAGGTGCATCACATTGTGTTGGATAACGCGCTGGATGGGCGCGTCTTCGGCATTGTCGATACCTTCGGCGGACCGCCAGCGCCGGAATGTATCGAGGAGCAGCCCGCGCAACCAGCCTCCCAGCCGACTACTCCCAAGCGAGTCTACGCTGCGCCCGTCCAGCCGCAAGCGCCACAGCCGGGTGGTTCCATCGTGCATGTCGTACAGCTCGGCGATACCATCAGCGCCATCGCGGTTGCCTACCGAGCCCACCAGCTTGATATCATCATGCTCAACCAGCTCGAGGCGATGGGGCGCTGGATATATCCCGGGCAGGAATTGCTCATCCGCGAGGCTGATGCCTAGCGGGCCCGCTCAATAGCGCCGCGGCAACCACACGGTCATCTCGTTGACGCCACGATTGTTCCAGGCGTAATAGGGGATCAGGGTGATATCCAGCGGCTCGACCTGTTCGCCGCCAGCTTCTTGATACAGCGCGCCATTGTCGCTCTCAGCGACTCGCAGCGCCCGTCCGCGCAAGATTGTGACGCCGCCCAGCTGGTCTGTCTTCTCCGCCCGCAAGCCCATGTCGTCCGGCGCATAGACATCCAATATCGACGCATCGTCGGGCAGGTCGACGCCCTCCAGACAATACACCAGCGGTCCACGCATGACCGCGATATGATTGCGGATTTCTTCGGCTTTGGGGTGCGCCTTGATCAGCCGCGGCCGCATGGGCAGATGCAGTTCCAGCGTGTCGCCAGCCTGCCAGACGCGTTCGACAGCGGCGTAACTGCCCGGCGACAGCGGCAGAGCCAGCCTCTCGCCATTGCAGCGCAGGGCGGCCTCGCTCGTCCAGCCGGGGATGCGCAGCCGCAGCGCCACCGGGTTGTCTGGTGCCTGGTCGATTGTGATGCGCACGACATCGTCCCAGGGATAGTCGGTCTGCTGGGTCAGCGCAAAAGCCGAGCCATCAGCCAAGCTGGTATTGACGCTGTTGCTGCCATACAGGTGGATCCACAACCCTTCGTCCGATTGGCTGTAGACCCAGTTGTGCAGCAGGGCGATGGTGCGGGCGGTATTGGGGGGACAGCAATAACAGAAGAGCGTGTACCAACGTTGATAGCGGTCTTGGCTGAGCAGTTCGTGCTCGGCGCCATACCAGCGCAACGGATTGGTATAGCAGAAGTTGAGGCCATCCAGGCTCATGGACGAGAGCATGCTGTTGTAGAGCACCAACTCGACGATGTCGCTGTATTTGGCCGCGCCGGACAGGTTGAGCAGGCGCCAGTTCCACATGGCGTTGGCGATATTGGCGCAGGTTTCGTTGTAGGCGGTGGCGTTGGGCAGCGAATATTCGTGCCCCCAGGCTTCGTGCACTTCGGTGGCCGCGCCGCCAAATTCGGGTCGCTGCGATGCGCCATGGTGCTGCGCCGATGTGCCGCCGGTGATGTACATTTTGCGGTGGATGGCGTCTTCCCAGATTCGCTGCAAACCAGCCAGCAATTCCTGGTCGCCCGTTTCTGCCACGACATCAGTCGCGCCGCAATACAGGTAGCCAGCGGTCACCGCATGCCCGACAGCGCGCGTCTCTTCGCGCAGCGCTACCAGGGTCTGGTTGAGGTCGCCACCGCCAGGCTGCGATCCGCGCATGTCGACGAAGGTCTGCGCCAGCCGCAAATACCGTTCATCGCCAGTCGCGCGATACAGGTCGACCGCGCCCATGGTATTGGAGGGGTTGAAGCCAAAATGCGCCAATTCTGGCGGGCAGGGCACAAAAGTCTCGCAGAGGTGGTCGCCCAGATTGATGGCAACTTGCAAGAAGTTGCGCTGTCCAGTGATGCGGTGATGCACGGTCGCGGCTGTCAGCAGGTGTCCCATGTTGTAGAGCTCGTGCCAGCGCAGGTTGTGCCAGGGCTGCAACTCCGCGCTCAACTGGATATTGGTGCTGATGTAGCCGTTTGCCTGCTGCGCCTGGGCGATAACCTCGATGAGCGAGTCCAGCTCGTCCAGGATGGCTTGGTCTTGTGTCGCGCCGTACATGTGCGACATGGCTTCCATCCATTTGTAGCAGTCGCCATCACTCCAGTGGGTGCCGATGCGCTCGCCCTGCCGCAATCCCGCCGCCAGATAAAAGTTGCTGAAATGCGCGCCGTTGTTGTCGTCGTTCAGGGCGTTGCGCATGCTGGGCAAGACGGTATCGCGGCAAAGCGCATGCAGATCTCCCCAAAAGCCCGCGCGCCATTGCACAGCGTCATGCGCCAGCGGCGATAGTTTCTGATATTTTCCGAATTGCTGCATGAGACCCCCCTCAATCCCCCCCGTCAGGTCGGGGGGAGGCAAACGCTTGCCGTACAATGATTTGAATTCGTTAGCTGGACACTTTTGATAAACATTGGAACGATGCAAACCTCTCGCCCAACACGACACGTTGGAGCCTGGCTTCCCCCTGACTCGTCGGGGGGACCGAGGGGGGTTACTTGTACCCCGTGAACACAACGCCTTGAATAAAATATTTCTGCGTGAAGAAGAACACCACAATTAGCGGTAGCATCACCACCAGCGACACCGCCATCAGCGAGTTCCATTCTGTGCCATAGGTGCCCTGGAAGAAACGCAAGCCCAGCGCCAGTGTGTAATTGTCGGCGCTGAACAAGAAGATCAGCGGGCGGAAGAAGTCGTTCCAATGGAACTGGAAAGAGAAGATCGCCACAGCCGCCAAAACCGGCTTGGACATGGGCAGGGTGATGCGCCAAAACACGCCAAAGCGCGAACAACCATCGATGACTGCCGCCTGGTCGAGCTCGCGCGAGTGCGTCAAAAAATACTGGCGCAGCAAAAATATGTAAAAGGGATTGCCAAAAAACGATGGCAAAATCAAGGGACCGAAGGTATCGATCATGCCCAGTTCGCGGAAGATCAAAAACTCGGGAATGAGCGTAACCTGGCGGGGCAGCATCATGGTCGCCAGCACGACGATGAAGAGCGTGTTGCGCCCGCGCCAACGCAATCTCGAAAAAGCGTAGGCCACCACCGATGACACCAGCACCTCGCCGACCAGGCACAGAATCACGATAACCAACGTGTTGCGAAAGTAGAGATCGAAAGGCAGCTGGTTCAAGGCATCGGGATAATTCTGCCAGATGACTTGCTGGGGGAAGAACTCGGGCGGGAAGCGAAACACATGGCTCAACGGCTTCAGCGATGTGCTAATCATCCATTGCAAGGGCAGCAAAATCACGATTGAGCCGATGCCCAAAATCGCATAGACGATGATCTTGCTGACGATCTGCCGCGCGCTCAAGCTTACGCCGGTGCTGCTCATCAATTGTCCTCTGCCGATTCAGCTTCATAATATACCCAGAAGCGGGCGGTGGCGAACAATATCAAGGTCAGCAGCAGCACCGCCACGAAAAAGACCCAAGCCAGCGCCGAAGCATAACCCATCTTGAAGTTCTGGAAGGCCTGCCGATAAAGATAGAGCAGGTAGAAAAGCGAGGCGTTGGCTGGTCCGCCATCGGTCATGATGAAGGTTTCGGTGAAGATCTGCATGGAAAAGATGACGCCGGTGATCAACTGGAAGAAGATGGTCGGGCTGAGCATGGGCAGGGTGATGCGGAAGATGCGCTGCCACCAGTTCGCGCCATCTATCTCGGCTGCTTCATAGAGGTCGGTGGGGATAGCTTGCAAGCCCGCCAGATAGATGACCATGCCGCCGCCCACGCTCCACAAGCGCATGATCACAAAAGCCGGCAAGACCCACACCTTGCTGCCCAGCCAGGCCGGTCCCTCGATGCCAAAGATGCGCAGCGCTGTATTCAACAAGCCGAAATCGCTGCTGAAGATCCATTGCCACAATATCGCCACCGCCACGCCCGACAAGATGGCTGGCAGGTAATAGATCGTGCGGAAGACCGCCAGCCCGCGGATATTCGTGTTCAGCAACATGGCGATCGCCAAGCCAAAGACGATGTTCAGCGGGATCGAAGCCAGCGAGAAAATGACGGTGATCCTCAGCGAGTGCATGGGCAGCGGGTCGCTGAAAAAGAGCTTGTGGTAATGCGCCAAGCCGACGAACTCGGGCGGCGATAGCAGATTCCACTCGAAGAAACTAATCACCAATGACGCGACCATGGGGAAGGCGGTCAACAGCAAGAAACCAGCCAACCACGGCGATACCATCGCCCAGGCCAACACGACCTCGCCGCGCTGATAACTGACGCGGAATCTGCTAATCTGCAAGAAATTGAGCATCAGACTTTATCTTCTCTGAATGGCTCCCCCGCCCTGATGCTTCGGGGAGGGGGTTGGGGGTGGGGTAGACCTTCCCATTGAAATAGGGAGAGACTCGGTCGGCTGTAAGCCAAAGTTTATCTGCCGCAAGATATGTCATAAGCGCTCAACGGGCATGACCGCAAGAACGTTAGTGAAGCCCCCTCTCCATTGCGATGGGGAGGGGGGTTTGGGGGAGGGGTTAGGTCTGCTAACCCGTACGCCACTGCCCTTCTTTGATGAGCGGGTTGACCTGGCGCACGATCTCGTCGCAGACGACTTTGGCATCGCGTTCTTCGCCGATCATCAACAGGTCGATCTGCGCCTGCATGATCTGCGTGATTTCGCCAAAGTTGGTCAGCACGGGGTCGGGCGCGACAAAGTGCCGCGCGGCATCCAGCATGACATGTTTGTTGGCTGGCGGCAGCGGGTCGGTGACAAACCACTTCTCTTGCTCCGCGAACGATGTGCCTTGCAAGCCGCCCTCGCGGATGATGGTCTCCATGGCCGGACCGTTGAAGAATTTCAGCAGATTCCAGGCGCATTCGGGCACTTGCGTCGTCTTGGGCACGACCAGCGGATAGTAGTAGACATAATTCGCGCGGCCACCTGGACCCGACGGATAATGCCCCAGCGCGATGCTGAAGTCGGACTCGCGGTAGTTCGGGAATGCCCAACTGCCGCTGTAGAACATGCCCAGGCGACCTGTTTGCATCAGCGCGCCGGTGCCCATTTCGGCCAGCGCTTCGGGGCGCGGCGCAAAGCCATGTTCCCAGCGCAGGTCGGCATAAAATTGCAAGCCTTCGACAGCGCCCGGCTCATTGAGCGTGCACTCAGTGGGGTAGAAGGGGTCATCGACGAGCTGCCCGCCGAAGATGCGCACCCAGGTCTGCCAGACTTTGTCCCAGCCCGTCACATCACAGGCATATTGCGTCGTGCGGTTGCCTTCGCGCTTGGTCAGCTTCTCGCAACTGCTGAAAAAGTCGTCGACTGTCCAGCCCTCGTCATCCCACTGGGCGGTGGGCAGCATGGCGCCGGCTTCTTCAAACATGTCCTGGTTATAAAAGATGGCGATGGACGCGACATTGTCGGGCATGCCATAGATGCCGCCCTCGTGCGTATAGGCTTCGATCGCCAGCTCGGGGAAGTTGGACAAGTCATAATTGTCGGCGTCTACATAGGACTTGAGGTCGAGCAGCAGGTCATCGGCCAGGAATTGGGGCAGCAAGCCGATCTCGATAATGAAGACATCGGGCGGGATGCCAGCCGCCAAACTGGTGAATAGCTTGTCGTTATAGCCAGAGTTGGGACCGCCCGGCACCGAGGTGAAGTTGAGCGTGCAGCCGGGATAGGCGTCGTCAAAGGGTGCCAGGGCTTTTTCGCGGATGCCAATCAAAGGCGGACCATCCCAAAACATGATGGTGACTTCTTGGTCGTCCTGCGCCATCACCGCGCCGAGGCCAGGGATCATGGTGGTGCCGGCTGCTAGTGAGCCGATGCCGCTGATACGCAGGAAGTCGCGGCGGCTCATGTTAAGCTTGCGTGTCATTTTGTTGCCTCCTAACAAATCAGGGTTCTTTGCCTTGCAAAACTTGCCGAACATTTGGCTCGATAGCGCGGCTCCTTTCGCCCCTTCCCCAAGAAGCGGCTGTTGACTAATGCTAACAAATCTTGCCACAGCTTGCGCCAATTCGCGTAACTAGGGCAGGCTGCGGCGCTTTCCTCCCGCATTCACTCCGGCGATTGGTCCCAGGCGCGCAATGTCCGTTGCAGTGTGTGCTGCAGATGCTTGCGCAACGCTGTTTGCGTCTTGGCTATATCCCGCTCCAGCAAGACATCCAGGATTTCCAGGTGTTCTGGCAAAGCGTCATATTTGCCCTGTGGCTGCAGCCTCGCCACGATATGATGCGCCCAGTCGATCAAGTCTTGTAACTGTCCCATAATGCTGATCAGCAGCGGATTTTGCGAATGACTGACGATGAGATCGTGCAGGAGATTGTCGCATTCGACGAGCATGGATAGGTCGCCAGTCTTGATGAAGTGCTGCCCGCCCCGTTGATAGGTCTCGCGCGCAGCCAGGATCTGCTCTTTGGGGATGCGCGGGGCAGCCAGCTCGACAGCCAGGCATTCCAGGGCGATGCGCACCGCCATGGTGTGTCGAAAGCGCGTTTGGTCAAAGTCCTCGACATAGACGCCACGCCGCGGGGCGACCTTGAGGAAGCCCAACCCGTCCAGCCTGCGCACGGCATCCCGTACCGGCATGGCGCTGACTTGCAGACGCCCGGCGATGTCGTCGATGGTCAGGCGCTGCCCGGGCGCGAGGTCGCCGGCGAGGATTTCTCGTTTGAGCTGGCTCTCGATCTTGTCGCTAAGCGAAGTTGTATCGAGCATGCTTTACCATTTCTGGTGAATAAACAAAGCCTGCCGCTTAAAAATCTAATATCTAAAATATCAGATATACAGTCATAAGACAAGCCCATTATTCACATAACCCAAAATTGCCAGGCAACTGTCCGCCCCGGCTAGACCGTGCTTCTGCGCTACAATCTGTGCATCTCCTTGTGGTCAGCGGCGGGACGAGGTTAAAGCATGCCCGAAATCATCGTCATCGGCGGCGGCGTCATCGGCTTGAGCAGTGCGCTGGCTTTGCAGCAGCGTGGACACAGCGTCCGCCTGTTCACCCGCGAATTGCCACAAGACACGACATCGGCCGCGGCCGGCGCGATCTGGGCTGGCGGCGGGTTGGACGGTCGCATGCGGCGTTGGGCGGATGACTCGCTAACGCGCTTCTTGACGCTCTGCCAAGCCCCCGAAAGCGGCGTAACCCTGCAGCGCATCCAGGACTTTCGCAGGCATTATCCCGGCGCGCTGTCGCTGCCCTGGTTCGCGTCTCGGCTGCCGTATTGCCAGCGCATCCCCGCGGCAGAGCTGCCGAGCGGCTTCGTGGCTGGCTTGTGGCTGGATGTGCCCATCGTCGCGCCGCCCCGTTACTTGCAAGGTTTGCACGAGCAGTTCCTGGCGGCCGGCGGCAGGTTGGAAATGCGCCATATCGATTCGCTTGACGAGCTGCTGGACGAGGCGAATCTGGTCGTCAATTGCAGTGGTGTCGGCGCGCGCAAGCTGGCGGACGACCCGGCTGTTCATCCCATCCGCGGGCAGACTCTGCTGGTCGATGCGCAACTTGACCAAGGCTTCATGGATGAAAGCGCTTTCACCTACCTGTTTCCCCGTGACGATGGCACTTTGCTGGGAGGCACGCAACGGGCGGACGATTGGCGGCGAGAAGCGGACGCAGGCGAATCGGCAAGCATTCTGGCGCGCTGCGCAGCAATCGAAGAGGCTGTGAACAGCGCGACTGTGCTGCGAGTGCGCGTTGGCTTGCGCCCGGGCCGACATGCGGTCCGCCTGGAGATTGAACGGCGGGCGAACGGGCGTATCATCCACAATTATGGGCACGGCGGCATCGGCTTTACGCTGGCCTGGGGCTGTGCGCTGGAGGTTGCGCGGCTGGCAAATGCTACCCCACCCCCCAGCCCCCTCCCCGAAGCATCAAAGAGGGGGAGCGCATTCAGAGAAGCTGAATTCTGATGCTCGATTTCTTGCCGATTAGCAATAAACGCACAGGTTTCTGGACGAGTCCTCCTTCCTCATCGATATGGGGAAGAGGCAGGGATGGGGTAGTAGGGGCGAGGCGGTGACTCGCCCGTGATTTTCCGGGATGTACATGCGGGCGACAGGGTATATCGCCCCCACGACCAACGGAAATAGCAAAACGGAGAAAACCATGAACCGACAGCTCATTTCTTCCGGCACAGCCTACGAGCGCATCGCTGGCTATTCGCGGGCGCTGCGACTGGGCAATATCGTGCATGTATCGGGCACGACTGCCACGGAAGGCGCAGATACCATCGTCGGCAGCGGTGACAGCGCAGCCCAGACCGCGTTCATCCTCAGAAAGATCGAAGCGGCTCTGCAGGAAGCTGGCGCAAGCCTGAGCGATGTCGTGCGCACGCGCGTCTACCTGGCACCAAATGCCGATTGGGAAGCAGTCGCCCGCGTACATGGCGAAGTTTTCGGCGAGATCCGCCCCGCCAATACATTGCTCTATGTCGGGGGGCTGGTGGGCGCTGACTACCTGGTCGAAATCGAAGCCGAAGCCATCATTGAAACAGAATGAACCGCCGCGTACAGCGAGTAAGTCGTGCAACAAGATTTTGCCACAGCGGCACCGAGGCACAGAGATAAACCCTGGCTTTTCTCTCGGTGTACTCGGTGGGTCATTTGTTGTATTCCTTGCTTGCGTTTACCTGGTTGACCTCGCTTCTGTGGCAAAATAGGGGCATGAAGTTCTCTCTGCGCTTCAACAACGACCTGCCCGTGCGCGATTATGTGCGTTATGCGCGCGCGGCAGAAGCGGCTGGCTTCGACCAATTCTGGGTGAGCAACGATCTTTTTCTGCGCAGCGCCCCGGTCATCCTGACGGCGGTGGCGGCGGCGACCGAGCGCATCGAAATCGGCAGCTGCATCCTGAATCCCTACACCCTGCACAGCGCCGAGATCGCCATGTTTGCCGCGACGCTGGACGAGTTTTGCGATGGGCGCTTTTTGCTGGGGCTTTCTGCGGGCGCGGCTGACTTTCTGCGCTGGCTGGGCATGCAGCAGCAACTGCCCCGCACTACGGTGGTCGAGGCGGTCGCTGCCATCAACAGGCTGACCGCAGGCGAAAATGCGCGTATGCAGGGCAAGGCGCTGCAATGGACAGACGAAGCCTGGCTGCGTTTCCAGCCGCGGCGGCGCGTGCCCATCTATCTGGGCGCAATGAGCCCGCGCATGCTGGAAGAGATCGGCGCGGTCGCAGATGGCGGGTTGCCGCTGCTCTTCCCGCCCGAGCATTATGCCGGCGTGTTGCCGCATATCCAACGTGGCTTGGCGCGGTCAGGTCGTGTGCAGGCCGATATTGACCTGGCGGCTTGCATCTGGTGCTCGGTTTCGGACGATCAGCGGGCGGCAGAAGCCACACTGGCGGACAAAGTTGCCTATTATGGACACGCCATGAGTCCGCTGATTCTGAAACAGTTGGCTTTGTCCCGCGCCGACTTCGAGCCGATTCGTCGCGCCTGGCATGTCGAGGGCGATGTGGCAGCCGCGCGCGCCATGGTGACGCCAACCATGTTGCGCATCGGCATTGCCGGCCGGGCAGCTGATCTGATCGAGCGGCTGGAAGGGCTGGTGACGATGGGCGCGCGGCATATCAGCTTCGGGCCGCCACTGGGACCAAACATCCTGGCTGCCATCAATACGTTGGGCAGACAGGTGCTGCCGCATTTTCGCCCAAGCAAAGCCGGAAAAAACCCTATCCAACCTGCTCGCTGGCTATGCTAAAATCTGCCCAATTGTGAGCTTCTCATAGCGAAAGATGCGCCATGCGCCGCAGCTCTGTAGTCTTCCTCGCCGCCTATTTTCTGATGCTCGTTTTGCCAAACGTTCGCGCCCAGCCCGAGCTGCCTATATGCACGCGCGCAGAATTCCTGTCTATTTTCGACCTGGTTATCGACTATCAGGCGCGCTTTGCAGAGCCCCCGAGCGATTTCGCTGCGCTGATGACATACAGCCAGCAGCATGCCAGCGACCGTCTGACCATCCTCGCGCAGGGACCGCAATGTGCCGAAGCGCTGGAATTTGGCGCCCTGCTCGTCCAGATGGGGGGCGATTTTGCGGCCCGCGCCGCGCTGGAGATGGCTGGCATGCCGGCCGCCAACAATCCCTATTTGGCGCTGCCCGACCGCGACCAGCAGATAAACAATCTCCTGGATGCCATGCTCGATAATGACCGCTCGCTGGCACAAGCGCCCGAGCAACGACAGCTGCCCACCTGCACAACGCAGCAACTAGACGTCTATGCCGCAGCCGCAACGGACCTGCTCGGCCTCTTGTCGACAGCCGACGATATGGACGACCGCGACGCTTTTTCTGCCAGGCTGGCAGAGCGCTTGGCCTGGCGCGCAAACCGGCTGCCCGCCTTGCCGCATTGCGCCGAGACGGTCGCATTGGCGCAAATGCTAAACGCCGCCCTGACCGACAGCGCGACCAGCCTCAGCTTCGCCTTTGTGGGCGTTCCAGCTGAGGAAAATCCCTTTATCGCGCTGGCAGAATTCGGCATGCAGAACATCCTGGCCTGGCAGGCCTCGCCTGGTTCGGGCACCGCGTCCGCCGCCGCGCAGCCCGCCGAAGATCGCCGCTTGCCCGCTTGCAGCCGCGACCAACTAGACAACGCCATGGCGGCTATTGACAGAGACGACCTGTCCATGTTCGCAGCGACAGACGATGCCTTGCTGCGCAGCCAGCTGCATCTTGATTATCGCGCTGGTGTGCTGTCTCGGCTGCCGGTCTGCGAGGAGATCTTCTCGGTCCGCTGGTGGCTGGATGAATGGCTGGGCGCGCCAGAAAAAGAGAATCAATCCCGCCTGGACGCTGCCCTGTTGCGCTTGGAGGCTGCCCGCGCCAGCGCCCCGCTCGAAAGCCAGAGCGCCACATGCAGCGATGCCGACCTGCGCTTCTTCACTGCCTACATCACGCCCGCCTTTCACAGCTTGATGCGCGCCTCGCTGTCTGTGACCAGCTTCGCGCAGCAATCGGCGCTGGAACAGGCAGCGCAGGCTTTCCGCGACTTGCTTTGGGCGCATTTGCCAGGCTGTGAAGATGTCGTCCGGCTGGGCCTGCAGATGCGCAGCATCGCCGCCGACTTTGTGGCTGCTATCCAGCTGGAAGCCGCCGGCGCATTCGTTGTCGAGATTCCCTATACACTCGACCTGCCCGTTGCCATTGTCCAGTTGGGCGAGCGCTTGACCGCCAGTGAAGCGGCTCTGGGCATGGGCGAAACGCAGACCTGGTTTGTGGATGTCGATGGCTTCGCCAATGTGCGCAGTTGCGGCTCGACAGCTTGCGGGGTGGTGACAGTCGTACAAGCTGGCGACCCGCTGGATGTGCTGGACGATAGCGGCGATTGGTTCGAGCTGCGCTTGCCCGGCGGTGGCACGGGCTATATCGCCGCCTTCCTGGTCAGCGAGACGCCCTTGAATTGATTACCGCGCCCACAAAATAATACTAGGCCAGCATCTCGCGCATTTTCTCCAACCCGGCGCGCAGCTCGATTGTGCGGTTTGTGCCGGTGCCGCCCCCAATATGCGGGCACAAAATGACATTGTCCAGCGCGGTTAAGGGGCTTTCGGCTGGCAATGGCTCGAAAGTGAAAACATCCAGCCCGGCCCCGGCGATGCGATTTTCTGCCAGCGCGTCGATCAGTGCGCCTTCGTCTATGATGCCGCCGCGCGCGATATTCACCAGATAGGCGCTGGGTTTCATCAACGCCAATTGCTGCGCGCCGATCATGCCCTCCGTTTCGGGTGTGTGCGGCACAGCCACGCAGACATAATCGCTCTGCCCCAGCACATCGTCCAGCGCGGCGTAGCTGGCGTCAAATGCCGCTTCCAGCTCAGGAGAAAGTGGGCTGCGCTTGTAATAGATGCTGCGCATGCCCAGCACACTGGCGCGCCGCGCGAGCTCGCAGCTGATCTCGCCCATGCCGATGATGCCCAGCGTCTTGCCGCCGACTTCGTGTACGCGCTGGTTCTTCATCCAATGGAAAGCGATTTTGCGCTGAGAGGTCAGCTCGGGTGTCAAGCCACGATACCGATAAGCGCCCATGGCGACCGCCTCGTGCCCGTTGACCAGGTCTTTGCTCAGCGCCAGGATGAGTGTCAGCGCCAGTTCGGCCACGCAGTTGGGTCCCTTGCGCGGCACCGCAGCGAAGTTGATGCCGCGCCGGCGCAGGGCGGGCTTGTCAAAGTTGGTATAACTGCGCCCCAGCTTCAGCGCCGCCTGCAGGTCGGGCAATTTGTCCAGCAGGGCAGCATCTACCTGCGCCGCCTGCGCGATGAGGCCGCGAACCTGGTTGGCCGGCTGCGTGACGAGCTGCAGCGCCGGAAAATCGTCCGCCAGCGCCGC
>JAJDZQ010000020.1 GCA_022824565.1 Anaerolineae bacterium
GAACCTGGCACCTGGGCTGGCTTCCCCAAGGCGGGCGCAGGCGACCTGCTGGCGGCGCTGGAGCAGAGCGACAGGCTGCGATTTGGGCAAATCTGCCTCACTCGCGACCGCGTCTGGCATACCGATAATCGCGACAGCCGCGCTTACTGCTCGCCAACTGCTTTGCGAGGTCTGCTGCGCGGGGCGGCTTTTCATCCTTTGCCGACACAAGTGGGCTTGCCCGGCGGCTGGCATGTGGAGCTGGCGGGTGCGGGCGACGCGCCTGCTGTGCTGGAGACGGTCTATCCGGGTTTGCTGGCGGACTGGGCGGCGCAACGGCGGCGCGCGCTGCAGACCGAGTCGCTGGCGGATACCGGCGGGCGACAAGCTGGCATGTTCAAGGATATTCAGCAACTGCCCCAACCAGTGATTCAGCGGACAATCGACGAGATCTGTGGCGCTTGTGTGCGGCAGCCGACCTGGCATGGCGCAGATGGCGAGCTGCCTTGCCGCGGACCTTGCAACTGGTGGTTGACAAATGCCCGCAAGTTTGAAAAGGAGTGCGCATGACCATTGGCACAGTCTTCTTGGTGGGCGCCGGACCTGGCGACCCCGACCTAATCACGCGCAAGGGTTTGCGGCTGTTGCGGCAAGCGGATGTGGTCATCTATGACCGCTTGGTCCCGCGCCAGTTGCTGGACGAGACGCGACCCGCTGCCGAGCTCATCAACGCCGGCAAAGCGCCGACGCGCCACCGCCTCTCGCAGGCCGCTATCAATGCCCTAATTATCGATCGGGCGCTGGCCGGGCTGGATGTGCTGCGGCTAAAAGGTGGCGATCCATTCGTGTTTGGGCGAGGTGGCGAAGAAGCGCTGGCTTGTCAGCGCTGTGGCATCCCGGTCGAAGTGGTGCCTGGCGTATCCAGCGCTTTTGCCGTGCCCGCCTATGCCGGCATCCCCTTGACGCAACGCCACATCAGCAGCGCCTTCACCGTGATCACCGGTCACGAAATTGGCGACGGCGTCAACTATGCGGCTTTGGCGGACCTGGGCGGCACCATCGTGATTTTGATGGGCGTGAAGCAATTGCCCAAGATTACCGACAAGCTGCTGTTGTCTGGCTTGGCTGGCGATACGCCGGCTGCTGTCATCGAATGGGGCGCGACAGCCCGGCAACGGACAGTGACCGGCACACTGCAGGACATCGCCGCGACTGCCCATGAGCGCGCCATCCGCCAGCCCGCTATCACTGTTGTTGGCGAGGTGGTGCGCCTGCGCGATGAAGGCGTCGCCTGGTTTGAGTCGCTTAGCCCACCCCTGCACCGGCTTTGGCCTGCACCGACTTTGGAATGAAGAGACTTGCGCATCGTAAATCGTGAAAGGAAAAGACAACCATGACCACCTGGAAAGAACGACTCAAAGACGAGATTCCGCTCGAGATGGCCAAGCTTATCGACACCTACGAAGCCCAGATGTCGCTGCGCCAGCAAGGCAAAATGGATGAGAAGGTCTTTGCCGAGGCGCGCCTGCGCAAAGGGGTCTATGGGCAGCGCTATGACAATGGACAGCGTCACGATGGCGTTCGCACCCAGGCGCTCGCGTATCCATCTGAAGACATCGTCAAGGGTCCCGATACACTCTGGGACGCGCCCGGCATGCAGCGCATCAAGATTCCTTACGGCGGTTTGAGCGCGCGCCAGCTGGACGTGTTGTCGGAGTTGGCGGATGAATACGCCGATGGCATCTTGCATATCACCACGCGCCAGGATATCCAGCTGCATTATGTGCACATCGACGATACGCCCGATTTGATGCGGCGGCTGGCGGCGGTGGGCATCACCACCCAAGAAGCCTGCGGCAACAGCGTGCGCAATATCACCGCTTGCTCGCTGGCGGGCGTCTGCCACGACGAGGCATTTGATGTCAGCCCCTATGCCGATGCCATGACGCAATTCTTGCTGGCGCACGACGATGTGCAAGACTTCGGACGCAAGTTCAAAGTGGCATTTTCTGGCTGCGCGGGGCAGGCTTGTGGCTTGGTCAAAATGCACGACCTGGGCTTGCTGGCGCAATCGCGCGAAGTCGCTGGCGAGCTACAGCGGGGTTTCACGGTATTCGTCGGCGGTGGCTTGGGCACAGTCCCGCATCAAGCCAAAGCGCTGGCAGATTTCGTCACGCCAGAGCAACTGCTGCCATTGACGCAGGCCATCGCCCGCGTATTTGCCCGCCTGGGCGAAAAGAAAAACCGTAACCGCGCCCGCCTCAAATTCCTGGTCGCCAAGCTGGGCATAGATGAATTCCGCAGCCTGGTCGAAGCAGAGCTGGCGGCGCTGCCGCACGATCCCCGTCACACCGCCTACCTGGACAATGTGCGCGACTTTGTTTATGAGCCGGCCAAAGCGGGCTTGCAGCTCAATGGCGCGCCGCTGCCCGAAGGCTTCGACGAATGGTATCGCAGCAATGTATACCGCCAGGTGCAGGCTGGTTACAGCGTCGTCACCTTGCATACGCCGCTGGGCGATTTCACGGCGCAGCAGGGCTTCCAGCTGGCCGATATCGCGCGCAAGTATGTCGGCGACAACATCCGCCTCACAGTCGAGCAGAATATCGTCTTGCGCTGGGTGGCAGATGCCGACCTGCCGGCTCTTTGCCGCGACCTGCGCAAAATCGGCTTGGGAGATGCCCACGCCGGCAGCATCGTCGATATCACCACCTGCCCCGGCACCGACACCTGCAAGCTGGGCATCGCTTCGTCGCGCGGCCTGACAGCCGAGCTGCGCACGCGCCTGATTGAGCGCATCAACCTGCTTCCCGATGCCGTGCGCGAGCTGAAAATCAAAGTCAGCGGCTGCTTCAATTCTTGCGGTCAACACCATGTGGCTGATATCGGTTTCTTCGGCAACAGTCGGCGCAGCGGCAATCACAAACTGCCGCATTTCCAGGTCGTGCTGGGCGGGCAGTGGCAGCAGAATGCCGGCAACTATGGCCTGGCTGTTGGGGCTGTTCCCGCCAAGACGGTGCCCGCAGTGCTGGCTGCGCTGACCGAGCGCTATGTCGCCGAACGCGCCGAGGACCAAAACTTCCAAAGCTGGGTGAAGCAGCTGGGCCGCAAAGAAATCAAAGCCATGCTGAAGCCTTTTATGCAGCTGCCGACATTCGAAGATAACCCCGCCTTCTTCAGCGACTGGGGCGATTCACGCGTGTATACGATTGAAGATATCGGCGTCGGCGAATGCGCTGGCGAGGTGGTTTCGCTCTTTTCCATGGAGATATCCAAAGCCGAATCGACGCATTTTGAGGCGCTGCTGGCGCTGGATGATGGCGACTTCCGGCGCGCAGACGAACGAGCCTACCGCGCGATGGTGTTGGCGGCGCGGGCGCTGGTGCGTACCAAGTACCTGGATGTTGGTGATGACAATGACCGCATCGTCAACGAATTCCGCGAGCGCTTCTATGATACCGAGCTGGTCTATGACCGCTTCGCCAAAGGCAAGTTCGCGCGCTACCTTTTCAAGCGCCATGCGGGCCAGCCGTCGCTCCTGGACGAAGATTATGCCCACCAGATCATCGATGAGACGCAGCTATTCATCGAGAATATCCACAGCGCCGAGCAGCGCATCAATGGCGTGATTGTGGCGTAGTTCAACCCCCCGTCGGAACGGGAGGATGAAAAGCCGGAAAGGACTAGGCATGCAAACCGTACCCAAACGCCTCGCCATGAAGCTCAACCTGGCTCGAGCGCCGCAACTGCAGCCAGCGGATATCGTACCCATCTTCCAGCGCTGGATTCAGCAGCGGACCGTGCCGGGCCTGCTGATTGATGTGATCGACTACAAGCATGTGCCAGATGGACCGGGTGTCGTGTTGGTCGCCGATGAAGCCGACTACGCCTGGGATCTGGGCGCGGGACAGGCCGGTCTGCGCTACATACGCAAGCGCGCGCTGCCGGATGATCTGTCCGCTGCTCTGCGGCTCTGCTGGGCTGGCGCGCTGGCTGCGGCGCAAGCATTGGAAGCCGAAGCGCCAGGCGATATCGTCTTTGATTACCAACTTGTCGAAATCAGCTATCTCGATCGGCTGCAGTATCCCAACGACCGCCAGGTTGCAGCGACGGCCCTGGCAGCGCTCGCCACCAGTTTGCAGGAGATTTTCGGCACAAAGCTGCAACTGCAACGGTTGCATGACGACCCACGTTATCTACTGGCTTTCCACTGTGTGGCTGGGCGCTCGCTGGCAGATTCCTTGCCTTCTCCCGCGCGCGCAGACTAGCTGGGGATGCACGCAACCCGGGCTTTTCTCATCTGCTTTCGTGTGCGCAGTGTCAGCAGCCAGTGGGTGGCGAATTAACAGAACATTGGACGCAGCGCTTCCGCAAAGAAAAACAGGCGCAATCCTGGGCGGCTTTCTGGCAACAGCAATGGAAATACCGGTGCGCGGGGGCGGCGAATCGGGTATAGTTTCCCGACCGACCCGTCCACGCGAAAGCCAGCCCATGACCCAATTCAATTTTGACGAAATCATAGACCGCCGTCATCACAGCAGCGCCAAGTGGAGCCTGGTCGAAGGCGATTGTCTGCCCATGTGGGTCGCCGATATGGATTTCCGATCGCCACCCAGCGCCATAGCAGCCATGCAGGAGCGCGCCCGGCATGGCGTCTTCGGCTATACGCTCGATCCCCCGCAGTTGAAAGAGACGGTCGTCGAGCGCATGAGCCGCCTCTACAACTGGGAGATTACGCCCGAAGATGTGTTGTTTTCACCGGGCATGGTGCTGGCTTTGTGCGCTGTCTGCCGCGGGTTTGGCGCGCCCGGCGATGCCGTGCTGATGCAGACTCCCGTGTATGGCTCCTTCTTCAAAGCCGCTCGCGCCAATCGAAAGTTCGCCCTCAGCCTAGACATGAATTATGTCGCTGACGATGCGCATACCTTTCATTACGAGAATGACTATGCCGCCTTTGAGCAGGCCGCTAGCGAGCCTCAGACATCGATCCACCTGCAGTGCAGCCCGCAAAATCCGGCCGGCTTCATCACGCCGCGCGCCGAGCTGGAAACCATCGGCGAGATCTGCCTGCGCCACAATGTGCTCATCATCGCCGACGAGATTCATTCCGACCTCATCCTAGAAGGTCAACACATCCCTATCGCGACCCTGTCGGACGAAATCGCCCAGAACACCATCACCATGATCGCGCCCAGCAAGACCTACAACCTGGCTGGTTTGGCTTGCTCGGTGCTCATCGCCCAAAACCCCAAACTGCGCGAACAGCTGGCGGCGGCGCTGCAGAACATCAGCGCGCATGTCAACATCATGGGCTATGCGGCGGCGCAGGGGGCATATTCCGGCGGCGATGACTGGCTGCGGCAGTTGCGCCTGTATCTGAAAGCCAATCGCGACTTTGCCATCGACTACATCCGCAAGCACATCCCAGGCATCAAAACCACCATCCCCCAAGCCACCTACTTGCTTTGGCTGGATATGCGCGACCTGCCTATCGAAGGCGATTTGATGGACTTCTGTCGCGAGACGGCAGGAATCGCGCCGTCGCCAGGCACCTTCTTCGGGTCTGCCTATGGCGGCTTTGCACGGCTGAACTTTGGCTGCCCACGCGCCGTACTGGCAGAAGGCTTGGGACGTCTGCGTGCCGCGGTGGAGCAGCTGTGCGCCCCTTCTTGATCGATACCGACGCCGGCTCGGACGATGCCGTGGCAGTGGTCATGGCGCTGCGGCAGCATGATGTCGATGTGCGGGCTATCACGACCGTGGCGGGCAATGTGCCGCTCGGGCAAGCGTTGCAAAATGCCCGCTACTTTGTCGAATTGTGCGCTGCCGATGTGCCTGTGTATGCCGGCGCAGATCGCCCGTTGCTGCGCGACTATGTCAGCGCCGACTGGTTTCATGGCGCAGATGGCCTGGGCGATTGGGGCGACCGTTATGTGCCGCGGAGCACACAGGCAACAGCCGGGCACGCTGCCGATGCCATCATCGAGCTGGCGCGCGCCACCAGCGACCTGACCATCGTTACGCTGGGTCCCTTGACCAACCTGGCGCTGGCGCTGCGCAAAGCTCCGGATATCGCCGAGCGCGTCGACCGCTGCGTCATCATGGGCGGAGCCGCCTGCACCAACGGCAATGTTACGCCGGCCGCCGAATATAACATCTGGTGCGACCCCGAAGCGGCGCAAATCGTCTTTCGTTCTGGCTTGGCTATAGAAATGGTCGGCTGGGAATTTAGCCAGGGACCCTTTGTGCTCTCGTTGGATGACCTGCAAGCGCTGCGCAACCTGAACACGCCGTATGCGGAATTCGCCATTGATTCCAATAGCAAAGGCATGCGCGGCTATGAAGTGCAGACTGGCGAAATCGGCATTTCACTGCCCGATGGCGTGGCTATGGCGGTGGCGATTGATCCATCCATCTGTGGCCGGTCGAGCCGTCATGCGGTGGATGTGGAATGCGCCAGCGAATTGACGCGCGGCATGACGGTGGTCGACAAGCTGGATGTGACGGCGGACGCACGCAATCAATCGGTCTGGCGCGCTGCCTTGCAAACCCCGCTCAAACCCGCCATTTGCTGGGAACTGGATGCGGCTCGCTGGAAAAGCATGCTGTTTCGGCTGCTCGGCTGAGTACCGTCTTGCGCTGCGAACGCACAGATTTTCTATAGTGCCAAGTGGCGAATCCTGCGCTATACTATCTCGCATCAAATTGCCTACACCATGCGCCGCGCTCATGCGCCGTCAAAGCAGGAGTTAGAACATGATTGTTAGCGTCCTCCAGGAGAATCTGGCGAAGAGCCTGGGTATCGTCACCCGCGCCATCGAAAGCAGTCCGCCTCTGCCGGTCTTAAGCAATGTGCTGTTGGAAACCGAGGATTCGCGCTTGAAACTCTCGGCGACCAACCTCGAGGTGAGCATAACAGCCTGGATCGGCGCAAAGGTCGAGCAGGCTGGCAGCATCACACTGCCCGCGCGCACCTTCAGTGAATTGGTCGGCACGCTCTCGCGCGAGCGGATTGATATGAAGCTGGATGCGTCTACGCACACCATGGAAATGCGCTGTGGCGTGCAGACCACCAACATTCGTGGCATCGACGCCGACGAATTTCCGCCCATCAATCACGGGCCAGAAGCCGATTTTCACCTGGCTGGCGACACGCTCAAAGAGATGATCAACCAAACAGTCTTTGCTGCCGCCACCGAGATGAACCGCCCCATCTTGACCGGCGTCTATGTCAAGCTGGAAGACAATACGCTAACTATGGCCGCGGCCGATGGCTATCGACTGGCTGTGCGCACCAGCGAAATGGCAAAAAGCTTCGAAGAAAAGCAAGATATGGTCATCCCGGCGCGCACCATGAACGAAGTGGCGCGCATCTGTGGCGATGATATGGAAGTCGGCGTCTGCCTGCCCAAAGAGCGCAATGCCATTACTTTCACCGCACCCAATGTGGTGATCACCTCGCAGGCGCTGGACGGACGCTTCCCCGATTTCGCCGCCATCATCCCGCGCTCCTTCGCTACCACGACTATGCTCTATACCAGCGATCTGCTGGCGGTCTGCCGGCGCGCCGAGATCTTTGCCCGCGACAACGCCAACAGCAGCACCATGGTTGTGCGCCCGGCTGACAATCCTGGCGAACCAGCCGATGTCATGATCGTTGGCAAGAGCGCCGAGCGGGGCGATACCGAAGGCGCTGCCCAAGCCACGGCCGAAGGCGAGCCGCTGGATATCTCGTTCAACATCAAATACCTGATCGATGTGCTGAATGTCATCAAAGAAGAGCGCGTGATCTTCCAGAGCAACGGACCAGAGAATCCCGGCGTGCTCAAGCCAGAAGAGCGCGAAGACTTCGTGCATGTCATCATGCCGATGAGCAAATAAACGCAGCTGGCTGGATGATCTCGCCGCGCACTTATTGGCTCTGCAGCGTGCGCGCTTTGAACTGAATCAGCCCGCGCTTGCCATTGGTTCTCCACTCGGGGTCGCTGGAGCATAGCTCTTTCGCTCGGGCTGCGCTGGGCAAGCCGACCAGCGGATCGCTCTTCAACGTGCGCAGACACAGCACCGGCGCATCGAGATAGGCCAGCACATCGGCGAAGGGCGTTTGCGCGTCCCAAAGGCAATCTCCGAGGGCGCGGCGGTAGTTGGCATCGCCCTTGATAATCACCAGCTGCGCCTGGTTCAGCGCCGCGTGCAGGCTGGTTGGCATGTCCCACAGAAAATGACTGCTGTTCCAAAAGGCATGTGGCAGAAAGCGCAATCGTTCGGCTGACCAGGCAGCGCGCAAGCGGCTCGCCAACGCCGCCGATTCATCCCCGCGCCGCTCCATCTCCGCCAGCATCAGCCAGATATCGCTTGGCGTGGCATCGCTGACGAAGGTGGGCGCAGCCTTGAGACAGACCACCACGCGCAGGCTCGGCAGCCGCAGAAGCGCATCCACCAAGGCCAAATCCATCGCCAGCTCCGAGCCGGCATTGTCCGCGATCAGGTAAATGTCCCCAGCGGGCTCGCCCAGCACCTGCGCGATCACCGCTTCACGATCGTCGACCAGCAGGTCTTCGGCGCTGGTCTCTGTGCCACGTTGCAGGGCTGCGGCATAACTCAGGTCGATGCGGTTCGCCCACAAGTCCAGCGCCAGCAGGCGAGAAAGCGCGGCCGCCAAGCTGTCGGCAGGCTGCGTTGCCCGTTTTACCAGCTGCCACAAAGCATCGCTATGCAGCTCTTCCAGCTTCTTGGGGGCGAATGGATCTCGACCAGTTTCTTGCCAGCGCGCGGCTTCAAGAATCCAGCGATAGGCATAGGTTTCCGCAAAAAACCACTCGGCATTGTGCCAGCCCGGTTGGCTCTGTACGACCTCGCGCTGCTTTTCGATAGCGCGCAGCCACTCGTCATGGTCTGGCTCGGTTTTGGGCAAAGGCGGGATCGGCGCGCCACGGGCGATCTCGTCGCGCAGCTTTTTTAAGCTCGCCCGAATGCTCGCATCGTAGTCGCTGTTGAGCGCCAGGGTATCGTCAATGATGGCGGGCAGGCGAACGCGCATGGTGTTGTTGGCGAAGCCGTTGCTGCTGTCTGTCCGGATAGGTGCTGGGCCTTGCATCAACCGGCACCGCGATAAATCGTGACATAGCGCCGCGGCTCGTCGCCCACGCTGGCCGATTGCATGTGTGCCTGGCGCGCCAGTTGGTGTTGGCGCTTGCGCACCTGCGAGGCTTGTGGCTTGAGATTGATGTATTCTTCGCCCGCGCGGATGCGGCTGATGGCGCGCTCGGCTTCTTGGATCGCTGCGCCGAAGGGGTCCTGTGTCTCTCGCGAGTTGAGCCGAAACAGATCGACCAGGAAGTTCTCCATCTGCGTGACGGTATTGGCGCGCAGCACATAGATCGAGATGCCGCTTTTCTCGCCGTCCATGATGAGGCGCGGGCGGCGGCGGTAATGCGTCTTCAGGGTGACGATGGCTTCTGCCTCGCCGAGATCGTCCGTCAGCATCAGCGGGACAGCCAGGCGACGAGCGGCGTTTTCGAGCCGGTTGCGCGCCACGCCATACGGATAGACGCGAATCGTGCGCAGACTGCGCGGATCGACATTGGCATGTTCGGTCTTAATCTCACTGCGAGACTTGCCATTGTCGCGGTTGCCGCGCACGACATGGGCGCTGCTGGCTGGGCTGTCTTGCCGGGCTGGGGCAGAGCGGGCGGCGGCTTCTTGCACTTGTTCGCTGATGTTGATGACGCCGGCCGCGTCGCGTTCGCGCAATTCGGTGGGCAGCGGACGATTGCGCAGCATGGCATCGACAGCCGAGGCGACATCGGCATGCACCACCAGCCGGTCGCGCGCCTGGATCTCGATGACGATGTCGAAAGTGGGCGCGGTCCGCCGCTCCAGAACGACCTTTTGGGTGCCGCGCCGTCGCGCCTCATCATCGGACAAAGTGACCGATTCGATGCCGCCGATCAGGTCGGACAGTGTCGGATTAAGCAGCAGGTTTTCCAATGTGTTGCCATGCGCCGTGCCGATCAACTGCACACCGCGTTCGGCGATTGTGCGCGCGGCTTTCGCTTCTAGCTCGCGTCCGATTTCATCGATGACAATCACTTCGGGATTATGATTTTCCACCGCCTCGATCATGACCTCGTGCTGGCGGTCGGGCTTTGAGACCTGCATGCGCCGCGCCTTGCCGACTGCTTCGTGCGGGATATCGCCATCGCCGCCAATCTCGTTGGATGTATCGACGATGACAACGCGCTTGTCGCTTGCCCGCACCCGCGCCGCCTCGCGCAGCAGGGTTGTTTTGCCAACGCCTGGCGGACCCACCAGCAACACGCTTTGCCCGGCTTCGATCAAATCGCCGATGATGTCGATCGTGCCATAGACTGCGCGCCCGATGCGCACGGTCAACCCGACGATCTTGCCACGGCGGTTGCGAATGGCCGAGATGCGATGCAGCGACCGTTCGATGCCGGCGCGGTTGTCCGCGTCGAAGTCGCCCAGTTCTTTGATCAGTTGGCGCAGGTCGTCCTCAGAAACTTCGTGCTGCGATAGCTCATATTCGCCAGCGATATAGCGCGCGGTTGGCCTGCGTCCCAAGTCGAGCACGATCTCCAGAAGCTGGCTGGTGTTGCCCAATTCGTCAATGGCGCTGCGGATGCGGATGGGCAGCACACGCCGCAGAATATCAAAGTCGTCTGTGATTCGTTTGTCCATTGAGCGGGCGTTTGCCTCCGATCTGCCTATAGGGGGTCGCGCTGGATCTTGGTTTCGCTGCCCATGCGCAGGGTCGCCGCGGGTTTGCGTCCGCCAGCTGTGCCCAGCCCGACTTGCTCAAAACAAGCCTGGCGCACGCCGGCTGTCAAGTGCTTGACCATTACCGCCTGCTCAAGCCAGGGGGAAAAGTCCAGATCGCGCATGGCGTTTTCCAGCCAGCCTTGATAGCCGCGCACACAAACATAAACGGGCAGCTTACGACTGCACTCGATCTGCTGCCAGGCGGCGGCGATGATGTCGGACGCTTCGTCCAGCACTTCTGGATGCACAAAGGGCACGACATATACGCCATGCTTGCCTTTTGAATAGGCGATATACGCTTCGATCTTGCCGTCCCTACGATAAACCAGCCCGGTCATGTCGGTCGCTGGTCCCAGGATCGCCTGCATAATGCGCGGGATGGTGCTGCCCAACAGCGCAGCTACGCCAAGCTGGTCGGACTGGGTCTCGGCATGAATGCGGATGCCTGGCGGAGCAGGCGGAGCGCCGAGTGGGCCGCAGCGCCAGATAACCTGCCGGCTGTATACAGCATAGCCGGCGCGACGCATGGTTTCAAAGAGGCGATGGCTCAGTTCGACCTCGCCGACCAGCGATTGCGCGCCCGTTTTCCCAGCCTGGGCAGCCATGGCATCCAACATATGCAGCCAGATCGAGTCATCTTCGCGCTCTTCCAAAGTCGGCGCCAAATAGACGATATGCGCGTTAAGCTCGCCCTGCCGATAACGAAATTGCCCAACCACATTTTGCTCGTCCCGCTGCGCCAGCAACGTGTGCAAGCCGCGCGGAAAAACAATGCTGCTGAGCAAGGCGCTGCTTTGCCCGCGGGCGTCTTCGGTCAAGCCCAGCTCGCTGTGCAAAACGATGGCGTTCTGCTTCAAGCGCAGCATCAGCGGCAGGTCGAGCAGCTTCAGGGCGTGGGCATCGGTCTGGCTTTGCATCATGCTGGCATTGTAGCGCAGGATTGCCACACAGGCACAGAGGCACAGACGATTTGGCGAGTTTCAGCGCGTGGGCTAGACTCTGTCGCAACCACAAGGAGCGAATCTGCCATGAACAAATTGCGCGCGGCATTTATCGGCACCGGCCGCATTTCCGACCTGCACGCACTGGCCTACCTGGACGATGACCGAGCCGAGATTGTCGCCATCTGCGACAGCAACAAGCAACTTGCGCAGGCGCGCGGACAAAAATGGGGCCTGCCCGACTCGCGCATATTCAGCGACTACAACGACATGCTGGCGCTGGACGATATCGACCTGGTCGAGATCTTGCTTCCGCATCACCTGCATCATAGCGCGACTCTGGCTGCCATCGCGGCGGGCAAGCATGTGTCGGTGCAAAAGCCGATGGCGCTTTCGGTGGCGCAAGCCGACGAGATGGTGGCGGCGGCGCATTCGGCCGGGTTACTGCTCAAAGTGTATGAAAACTTCATCTTTTACCCGCCTGTGCAGCGCGCCAAAGCCTTGATTGAAAATGGCGAAATCGGCGAACTGCTGACTATCCGCATCAAGAGCAATTCTGGCATCAGCCCCAGCGAGTGGGATGTGCCCAGTGGGGCGCGCGCCTGGCGCTTTACGCCCGCTGAATGTGGCGGTGGTCCGCTGGTCTTTGATGACGGGCATCACAAGTTCGCCCTGGGCTGGCATTTCATGGGCAGGGCAGAAGAAGTTCACGCCTGGATCGGCAGCAGCGAAGTCGCGCCGGGCGAATACCTCGATGCGCCGGCCATCGTGTCCTGGAAGTTCCCGGGCAATCGCTATGGTTCGCTGGAATGCGTCTATTCGCCGCAGTTGTTGTTGGATACACAGCACTATGCTCAGGACGATCGCATCGAAATCACCGGCAGCAAAGGGGTCATCTGGGTTACGCGCGGGCACGGCAAGATGCTCGACATTCCGCCAGTCGTGCTCTACCGCGACCGAAGCACGCGCACATTTTCCGACATGCCGGTCGGCTGGCAGCACAGCTTCATCAATTCGACCCGGCAATTTATCGATGCCTGGTTCAGTGGCGAGCCCCCGCAACTCACTGGCGAACAGGGACGCGAGGTGCTGCGCTTTGCCCTGGCGGCGCAGGAATCGGCGCGTTTGGGGCGTTCAGTCAAGCTCTAGGCGCGGCTGCCGCGCATCCAGCAGGGTGATGGTTTCGCCTTCCATGGCGGAGATGCAGGCCAGCGCGTGAATGGGGACATCGAACTGGGCTTGCACAGCTGCTCGCCCGTTTTCAAACGTTTTTTCTACCACGACGCCGACGCCGACCAGGTTGGCGCGCGCGCTCTTGACGATCCGCGCCAGCGCCAGCAAAGTGCGCCCGCTGGCCAGGAAGTCGTCGATAATCAGCACATTTTCGTCCGCGTGCAAAAACTCTGCCGAGACCAACAGCAAGGTTTCGCCACCTTTGGTGTGGCTGGGCGCGGTTTCGAGGTAAACCGGACCCGCCATGGTGATGGGCTTTTTCTTGCGAGCATAGACGACCGGCACACCCATCTCGATGCCAGTCATCAGCGCCGGCGCGATGCCCGATATCTCGGCTGTGAGGATGCGGTCGACCGGCACACTGGCGAACTGTTTGGCAATGGCTTTGCCCATGCCCGCCATCAATTGCGGGTCGATCTGATGGTTGACCAGGCTGTCGACCTTGAGTATGCCACCACCCAGGTTGACGCCTTCACGACGGATTCGTTCGATCAACTCTTGCAAAGCAGCCTCCTGTTGGCTGTGCTCAACCCAAAATTACTGCGCGCCACGAGAATCTTCCCTATCGGGATGCAACCAGGCAGAACCCGCAGGGGCGTCGCTTGATGCGCCCACCTGGTCAACGATGGCATTGCGGGCGATTGCTTGGGCATGCGCTGGTCGTTCAGTTGCTCGCCAACACGCGCGTGATTTGTTCGATGTGGTCTAGGTCATGCAAGGGGACTTGCATCGCGGCGTCGGTCATGCTGAAGCTGTCGCGCTCCGGGTGGATGCCGCCACGCGCCCATTGCTCGGCGGTCAATCCCTTGAAGAAATCGACAAATCGCGCACGGGAAGCCAGCAAGTCGGCAAGCGCATCCGTCAGCGAGTTGGCTTGATAATTGCGCTCGATCGCCATGGCTTCATGGTCGTAGGCGGGCAGCTGTGGGTGCTCCTGCGCCAGCATCATTTGCGCGCGCTGGTAGAATATCTCGTCAAAATCGCGCAGATGGCAGACGATTTCCATGATCGACCAGCCATCGCTGCCATCGCGCAGGCTGCGGGCTGTTTCATCGTCGATCTTGGCCACGATATGCCCCAGCGACTTCAATGTCAGGCGCATGGAGAGTACTTGCCGCGCGCGCACCGCTCGCCATGCTGCAGCCGATTCGTCCATCTGCCACCTCCTGTTTGGGCTATGCAAACCAACGATGCCAGTCTAGCACAAGCGAGTTGTCATTCAGAGGGTAGCCCCCACAAAACAACGCGATTGTCGCCGCCGCCGGATGCCAACAGCCCGCCAGCCGGGTGCAGAGCCAGCGCCAGCACGGGACGGCGATGTTCTGTCAAGGTCGCCAGTTCGCGCCCTATTGCGGCATCCCAGATGCGCAGGCAGTTGTCGCGCCCACCACTGACCAGCAGCGCGTCATCCAGCGAGTAAGCCAACGCGTCTACACCGCCCGCATGCGCCTGCCATCTGCGCGCTGGCCGCCGGAGAATGCCCGCTTCATCCGCAGCTGCCCGGGACGAGGACCTATCCCATAGGCGGATGGACATATCTTTGCTCGCTGATGCCAACACGCCGGCCGGCGACAGAGCAACCTCGCGCACCCAGTCGTCGTGCGCGCCCACGCTGTCGCTGGCGTAGTTCGCGCGCAGGTCCCAGCGGCGGATGCTTTTGTCGCGCGAGCCGGAAAACAACCAGCGTCCGCTTGCATCAAAGGCGAGCGTCGTAACTTCGTCTGTGTGCGCCGTCAGCAGCACAGGGTTCCCGCCAGACGCGACATCCCACAGTCGGATCGACCCATCCGCGCCGCCACTTGCCAGGCTGCTGCCGTCGGGATGCCAGGCCAATGCCTCGACCGAGCCGGCATGGCCCGCCAATGTGGCCGATTCGGCAAAGGAATCTGTGCCAGCCTGCCACAATTTGATGCGGGTGTCGGCGCTGCACGAGGCGATCAACCCGCCGCCTGGATGGAAAGCGATGTCCTTGACCGGCGCGCTGTGCCCACGCAGATGAAAGTCGGCCGCCCCACCAAATCCGCCGCGATAAACCGCCACGCCTTCGCCGCCAGCAATCGCCAGCCTGTCACCACTCGGCGACCAGCGCAATTGCGAGATCCAGCCGAACGGTACCGCTCCCAGGGGACGAATCTGCGAGGCATTGCCCCGCGCGAGAAAGGCGATCTTCACGATCTGCTGCTCCTGTGATGTCGACGCTGCCCAGAGTATAATGCCGCCCAACCCGAACAGACGAGAGTCGCCATGCGCCGCATCGCCACCACATTAGCCGAAATCCGCCAGTTGGAGCTTGCCCATCGGCAGACGATCCCCGCTGCCTTCCTGGACGAAAACCAGCATGTTAATGTGCAATTTTATGTGCATTTGGTCGAGAAGGGATTGGTCGCGGTCTTTGAGCGGGCTGGCCTGGGCGAAGTCTATGCCGCAGCCGACGAGCATGGCAACTTCGCGCTGGAGCAGCATATTCGCTACCTGGCCGAGATCTTGCTTGACGAGCAGGTCAGCGTGTACATCCGTTTGCTGGAGTTGACGCCCAAACGCGCCTATTTCATGGGCTTTGTCATCAACGACACGCGCGAGCAACTGGCCTGCACAGTCGAGGTTGTGCAAATGAATGTCGACATCCGCCAGCGACGCGGCGCGCCTTATCCGCCCGCGGGCAAGGCGGCTTTGCAGGCAATGCATGCGCGGCACACGGCGCTTGGCTGGGCTGCCCCCGTCTGCGGCGTGATGCGCGCTTGAAACCTACAATTTGCGCGGGTACGAAGTCAGCACATCGATGCCGTCTTCGGTGACGGCAACATTGTCTTCGATGCGCACGCCGCCAACGCCAGGAATATAGACGCCCGGCTCGATTGTGAAGACCATGCCGGGCTCGAGCAGTTGTTTGTTGCCCGCCACGATGTTGGGCAGCTCGTGCACGCTCAGCCCCAAGCCATGTCCCAGGCGATGAATGAAGTAATCGCCCAAGCCAGCCGCTTCGATAACCTCTCGCGCCGCGCGGTCGAGGTCTTCGCAACTGACGCCGGGTTTGGCAAACTGACGGGCTGCTTTGTTCGCGCCATACACAGCCTCAGCCATAGCGCGCATCTGTGGGCTAGGCTCGCCTGCGCAGAAGGTGCGGGTGATATCGGCGGGATACTCTTCGTAACGCGCGCCGAAGTCGATGAGCAGGAATTCGTCTTCGCCCCAAACGCGGTCGCCGGTGCTGCCATGAGGCAAGCCGCTCTTTTCGCCCGTCAACACCAGCAGGAATGCCAAGCCCTGCGCCCCGCGCGCAAGCATCTCTGCAGACAGCCGGTCGGCGATTTCTCGCTCGGTCAAGCCAGGTCTTGCCCAAGCCATGGTCGCCTGCAGCGCCGCTTCGCTGATGTCGATGGCTCGCTGCAATTTAGCGATCTCTTGCGGGGTTTTGCGCGCGCGAATGTTGAAGAAGAGCTCGCCAATATCCCGCGTTTGGGCTGCTCGCAAGCCAGCTTTTTCCAGCGCCAGCCACTCGAAGTAACGCAATGTTTCGCCATCCAGCGCGCAGCTTGCGCCATCGCTGGCCAAAGCCGTCACAGCTTCTGCGAATGCGCCATGATAGCCGTCTTGATCAGCCCACATGAAGCGTCGCGCTTCCAGATCTGGGCGGGCATCCAGCTTGGTTACTTCCAACTCGGGGATGATGAACGACAATCCCTGCCGACTGTACAAACCCAGGATGGGACGTTCGGACAAATGGAAGTGCAAGCCAGTGAAATACACCATATTTTCGCCGGGCACAAAGCCGACCAGGTCTGAGCCGCTTTGTGCCAGCAGGGCATCCAGCCGCGCCAGATAATCGATTGCCATGTTGTCGCTCCATCCGCGTGAATTGTCCTGGCAAGATTTGACCACAGCCAGCGCCAATGGTCAAATTGCGCCACTTGTGCCGCCGCCGCAAACTGTGGTCAAATCCTGGGCAGATACTGCCAGCCAAGGACGAGCCCATGCGCAGTTCTCGCTTGATTCATATCGTCAACTGCCATGCCGAAGGCGAAGTCGGCAATGTCATCGTCGGTGGCGTGCCCGCTCCGCCGGGCGACACGCTCTGGCAGCAAGCGCGCTTCCTCGCCAATGACAATTCCCTGCGGCAATTTGTGCTGAACGAGCCGCGTGGTGGCGTTTTCAAGCATATCAGCCTGCTGGTGCCGCCGAAGCATGCAGGATCCGCCTGGGGCTTCATCGTCATGGAACCCGAGCACACGCCGCCCATGTCGGGCTCCAATGCTATCTGCGTCGCCACAGTTTTGCTGGACACGGGCCTGGTCGCCATGCGCGAGCCAGAAACTCACTTCAGGCTGGAGGCGCCGGGCGGCCTGGTGTCGGTGCGCGCAGTTTGCCAGGCTGGCAAAGCGCAAAGCATCGAAATCGAGAATCTGCCCGCCTTTGTCGACAAGCTGGATGCCAAGCTGGAACTGGCCGGGCAGGGCACTTTGACCGTCGATGTCGCTTATGGCGGCGACAGTTTCGTGTTGGTCGATGCGCGCGCATTGGGGTTCGCCCTGGTACCCGGAGAAGCCGCGGATCTGGCTGGCTTGGGCGCGCAGATCACAGCGGCCGCCAATGAGCAGATCGGCTTCCGGCACCCCATACACAGCGAATGGGATGCCATCTCTTTCTGCCAATTCACCTTGCCGGTCGAGCGCGTCAATGGCGAGCTGAGCGGACGCAACACTGTCGCTATCGACCCGGGCAAACTGGATCGATCGCCATGTGGCACAGGCTGCTGCGCGCGGATGGCGGTGCTGCATGCGCGGGGACAGCTGACGATCGGCGAGCGCTTTGTGGGCAGGTCGATCATCGGCTCGCGCTTTGATTGCCAGCTCCTGCGCGAAACGACTGTCGGCGGACGGGCGGCTGTGCTGCCAACGCTGCGGGGGCGCGCCTGGATCACGGGGACACAGCAACTGATGCTCGACCCCGCCGATCCTTGGCCTGTGGGCTATCGCTTGTCCGATACCTGGGGCGCGCCAGTCAAACGCGCTTGAGCCAGGTGGTCATCTGGCCGTCGCCGCGATGCCCCCAGGCATAATAAGGGATAGCCGTGAAAGCGACCGGCTGTCCGCCTGCGTCCAGCGCTCGTCCGCGCAAGGTGGTGATGCCGCCCAGCAGGTCGGCGCGATGCTCAGCCTGCACGGGGCTATCATCAGCCAAAGCCAGCTCCAACACGCGCCCGGGGTTGTCGGCGGATTCCAGCGCATACACGAGCGGACCGCGTTCCAGCGCCACCTGGTCCCGCAGGGTTGCAACGGCAGCATGGGCGATCACCCTGCGCGCCTCCACAGGCAGTCGCAGCGTGACGCGAGTTGTGCCCTGCCAGCAGCGCGCAATCGTGGCATAACCCGCTTCCATCTCCAGCGGCGTTTCTTCGCCAGCCACACTCAGCTGCACGGCTGCGGGAACTTCGCCCAGGCTGGTGTACAGGTCGCTTGGCACAGGCCGACCCAGCGCATAGCCCGGGATTCGCAACTTGAGCGTGAATTCGGTCGCTTGTTCGGCTGAAATCTCAATGGAAATATCTCCGTCCCACGGGTACTGCGTGCGCTGCTCAATGCCGATCTCGCCGCCAGGCAGCTGCACGCGGGTCTTTCCCGCAGCATACAAATTGACATAGACTTGATCATCGCGCCGGGCAACCAAATACCCTCCCAGCGCCGGCAGCAGGCGTACCACATTGGTCGGGCAGCAAGCCGTACCGTACCAGGGGCGACGCGTCATATGCGCCTCGCGGTTGAAGCGAAATTCGCCATCGCAAGCGAGCGGATTTACATAGAAAAAGCTGCGCCCGTCCATGCCCACGCCCGCAAGAAAGCCGTTGTACAAGGTGCGTTCCAGCACATCCACATATTTGGATTCGCCGGTCAACAAAAACAGGCGTTGATTCCAGTAAATGCTGGCTTGGGCGGCGCAAGTCTCATTGTAAGCGGTCAGGTTGGGCAATTCGTAAGCCTCACCAAAAGCCTCGCCCTCGTGCCGGGCGCCGATTCCGCCGGTCAAGGCCATTTTCTTGCCGACCACATCGTCCCACAAAGTCAAAACAGCCGCGGCATAATCGGCATCCTGGCACAGCGCGGCGATATCGGTCATGGCGGCATATTGATAACCCGCCCGCACGGCATGTCCCACGGCTTCGCGCTGCTCGATCGCTGGCTGATGATCTTGGCAATAGGGACCGTATAGCTCGCGGACCTTTGCCTGGCCGCGTTCGTCCAGGAAGAACTTTGCCAGGCGCAGGTATTTGGCAGCGCCCGTGCATCGATACAGCCGCGCCAAACCCAGCTCAATCTGCTGATGGCCCGGCACATCGCGCAGCTTGCCTTCGCCAAAGACCGCATCAATCAGCTCGGCATTCTTCAGCGCCACCTCAAGGAAGTTGCGCTTGCCAGTCGCTTCGTACCAGGCGATTGCCGCTTCGTACATGTGCCCGACATTGTATAGCTCGTGGTTGACCCCCAGGTTCGACCAGCGCGTGGGCCCACAGCGCTCGTCCGGGTTCTGCGGGTGGATGGTGCGGGCGGTATACAGGTAGCCATCGGCTTCTTGGGCAGCGGCAAACTTGGCAATCAGCGCATCGACATAGGCTTCAAGCGCGTCGTCCGGCGCGACCTGCAAGGCATACGCAGCGCCCTCGACCACTTTGAAGACATCGGAGTCGTTATAGAAGATGCCTTCGTGCGCGCCCGGCAACGCCCCCGCGGCTTTGTCGAAGTTGGCGATGCGCCCGGTGTCTTCGCACTGCTGGAAGTCGTAGGGCACTGTGACTGTGGCGGCAGTCTGGATGCGCGGCTGCCAAAAGCTGTCGGCTATCTGTGCCTGCGTGAAAGGAATCGGCTGGATGAGGTAGTCGTGTGTTGGCGTGGTCATATGTTGTCCTTTTGAGTAGATAGGTGAAACCAAAAATGTATCGCGCGTTTCTTCGACACAGAGAACACAGAGGGCACAGACAGCACAGAGGAATTAATCTCGGCGTATTCTTTCAACTCGGTGAACTCGGTGGTTCATATTTTCTACCACTACCTTGTTGGCCCGGCTGTGCACTTGGTGCTAATGCGTCTTGTTCAATTATTTACTGCGCCGCCTATCAGCCCGTTGATGTAATAGCGCTGCAAGAGCAAGAAAACCAGCAGGCAGGGAAAGATTGCGACGATGACGCCCGCCTGCAGCGCGCCCCAATCTACCGTGCCATATATGCCGCTGCGGACCAGCGTCAAAAAGACCGGCAGGGTGAACTTGTCCTGGTCGGACATGAAGATCAACGCGGCGAGGAATTCGTTCCAGGAATTGATGAAAGCGAATATCGCTACCGTGACAATGCCCGGCAAGACCAGCCGCAGCATCATCCGATAGAGCAGGCTAAGCGAGCTGCAGCCATCCAGCAGCGCCGCTTCTTCGATTTCCTTCGGCACCGCCAGAAAGCTGTTGCGCATCAAGAAGATGCCGAAGGGCAATTGGAAGGTGATGTAAACCAGGGCGAGGCCGATTAATGTGTCGTTCAGCTCGAAGCGCACCAGCATCACAAAGAGCGGAATCAATATCGACTGAAAAGGGATCATCATGGTGGAAAGGACCATGATGAACAGCAGATTCTTGCCCGGGAAGTTGAATCGGGCAAATCCATACCCGCCAAGCGTACTCAAAACCAGGCTGCCGACAACCGTGAGTAGCGCGACGATCGTGCTGTTCTCGACATGTCCGATGATGCCATAATTGCCGAAGGCTTCCAGTTGCGCATAATTGTCGAAGACGATTGCAGTCGGCAAGTATGTCGGCGGCACAGCCAGCGACTCCGCGGGCGTCTTGAGCGAGTTGAGAAAAGACCAGGCGATGGGAAACAAGAACAGCAGCGCCAGCCCGGTGAGCACGAAGTACTTGAGCAAGAGCAGCGCGCGCTGACGGATGCGCCGCCTCTGCTGCTGGGTCAATGCGCCAGCCTCGGCGGGACGATTGCGCAAGTGTAGCGATGTCATCTAAACCCTCTCGCGCAAGACATAATACTGAATGCTGCTTAGCGCCACCAGGATGCCGAGCAGCACGATAGACATCGCCGAGCCATAGCCCATCTTCCAGTAGGTGAATGAATTGTTGAATATCCAATAGACGATGGAAATTGTGCTGTTTCGCGGTCCGCCCCGCGTGATGATATAGAATTGATCAAATGCCAGCACAGAGCCAATCACAGACAAGATGAGCGCCAGCGCGATCGTGCGCCGCATCAAGGGCAGCGTGATATAAAAAAGCTTGCGGAAGTAACCCGCGCCATCCACATCGGCAGATTCATACAATTCGTCCGGGATGCTCTGCAAGCCCGCCAGCAGCAAAATCATGGTGAAGCCGACGGTCTTCCACACCACCGAAAGGATAATGACATTCATGGCGGTTGCCGGCTTCGCCAAAAAGAGCTGCGGCTTGGCGATCAAATCTAAATCCAGCAGCATCTTGTTGAAGATGCCGACTCGTTGGTCCAGCATCCAAACCCATATCAGGCTCGAGACACCCAATCCAATCACCACCGGCAGAAAGAATATCGTGCGATAGATGCCGATGAAGCGGATCTGGTGCCTCACCAGCGATGCCAGGATGAAACCCAAGATGAATATCGGCGGCGTGACGAAAAGCGTATAACGGAAGGTGAAATCCAGGCTTTTTAGGAATTGCCGGTCATTCGCCAGCTCGGTGTAATTGGTCGTGCCGATCCAGGATTGCTCGCCGATGAGCGGCCAGTCGTGGAAAGACATGAATACCGTCATCGCCAGCGGGATGATGAAAAAGACCGTCACAAACAGCACTGTCGGCAGGACGAATAGCAGCCCGGTCAGCTTGCGGCGCTGCTCCCAACTGAGAGAGCCTAGTCCGAATGTCATGCGCTGTGCAGGACCTTAATCTACTTGTTAGGGCAAGAGCGCCTGTCGACAACTAGCGTATCGCCAATGCGACAGGCGCTCAAGCGATTGGCGTTTAGCCTTCGATGATCTGCGTGAAGCGGTCTTGCCCCAGCTGCAGCGCGCCTTCGATGTCGCCATCAAGGATCGCGATCTGGATCATCTCCAGCCAGGGACCGTTGGGATCATTGAAGAGGTCGTTGTAGACCAACGAGTAGGGCGACTTGCCCACGGCCAGCGCGCTCGCCGCCGTCAGCACCAGCGGGTCATCCTGCGAATACTCATTTTCGAGCATCGAAACGCGCACGGTCGTACGATTGCGAGCTGCATAGTGCTCTAGCTGTGTCTCGTCGCTCATCATCCATTCCAGGAATGCCCAAGCTTCCTGTGGATGTTGTGTGCCGCTGCCGATGGCGATGACATCGCCGCCGCCGAAGGAAGACGCGCCACCCTCCTTGCCTGGAATGTGGAATGCGCCCAATTCCAGATCGGGGTGATCGTTGCGGTAGGTGTTGATGCCAAAAGCGCCCGTGCCCGCCATGCCGATTGTGCCGGTGCCAAAAGCGCTCACGAAGCTGGAGCCATCGTCGATGCTCGCGCTCTCGGGGATGAGCCCTTCTTCCCACATCGTCCGATAATATTCCAGCGCCTCGCGCACGATCGGGTCGCTCGCGATGGTGGCTGCGTTGTAGTCGTCGCTGAGCACATCGCCGCCGCTCGCCCAAATGAAGGGCAGGTAAGTGAAAGCGTTGCAACCCGCGCAAGCTCCCGCGAAGTAATAGCCGTAGGTTTCATCGTCGATTGCCGTGATGGCGCGCGCAGCCTCCAGCATTTCATCCCAGGTCGTCGGCGGGGTTTCTGGGTCCAAGCCGGCCGCCTCGAAGAGACCCTTGTTGTAGATGATGAACGAGCCTTCGATGAGGAAGGGCACGGCGTACTTCCGCCCCTCGTAGGTGCCGAGCTCCGAATGCGCGGGGAGCAGGTCATCGGCGTAGGGCAGCGCGTCCACCCAGTCCGTGATATCCAGCAATTGACCGGCCGCGGCGAAGGCTGGGGCATAGATCAGGTCGATGCTGGCGATATCGGGCGATTCTCCCGCGGCGATGGCTGCGCCCATCTTGGTGACAAACTCGTTGGGCGGAATGACTGTCAACTGAATTTGGCTGCCGCCCCGGTCGTTCCAGGCATCGACCAATTCTTGCACCTGGTCGCCGATATTGCGCACCCACATCGTCATGGAGACACCGTCATCTTGCGCCGAAAGCGGCAGCGCGCCCATGCACAGCGCCATGATCATGACTGCGAAAATTATTCTGCGAGGAGTCATCTTCTTTTTCTCCTTATGGATATTGATTATCTGGCAAAATGTGTCAACTCGTCTCGAATTCTCCAGTCCAGCCTCCTCATTATCAGCATGGAAAAAACCGCAACCCGAGTATACTGAAATCGTTCGCACCTATCCAAAGAATTGTTCATAGTCGCGTTTGCTGTGCCAAGCAATTGCCCGCCCCTTTTGCAAACGCTGTGAGTTCGGGCGCGCCTAGAGCAGATTGGGCGGGATGCCCAGTTGTCGGAATGCCTCTGCCGCGGCTTCCAGATGCACTTTTCCGCCGCGCAGCGAGATCTGCAAGTGGCCCGGCACCAGCGCGTCGAAGTCGTGCTGCTCCATTTTGAACATGCTGTTGGCATAGGCGTCGATGCGACAATCGTGGATGTTCTGCCACAAGACCTTGCCGCCCCAGAAAACCAGGTCCGCGCCCAGCAGATAGCTGCGGTCGCCGCCGCGCATGAGGAAGCTGAGGTGGCCATCGCAGTGCCCGGGCGTATCAAATGTCTCCAGCTGCAAGTTGCCGACTGTGACCATATCGCCTTCATGCAGCTCGACATCGACAGGGCAGGGCGGCAGCACATAATCATCAGGGTAGAAGTTGGCGGCTTTGGCGGCATCCAGCGCGACGGCTCGCTCGTCGCCAGTGCGGATGGCAGGCGCAGCGATTGCCGAGGCATAGACTTCGCAATCCAGCTTCTGCTGGGCTTCGGCGGCGGCGCCAATATGATCACAGTGATAATGAGTCAGGATCAACTTGCGGATTTTGCGCGGGTCCAAGCCATCGGCGCGGATGTTGTGCAAAATCGTGTCGAAGTCGCCCGGCGCGCCCATGCCGGGGTCGATCAGCGCCAGTTCTCCACCGCTGTTGAGCAGGAAGACATGGCAGTCCAGCTGACCCGACAGCCCAAATCCGAAGTAACCGCCGCCAACTACATGCAAGTCGCTTGTGAGTTTCATAGTCGCTGCCCCATCGTCCGCTTTGCATGCAAATAGACCGTATCTGCGGCCGTTCGTCAAGCGACAGGCCGCGCAACCATGCTATACTGCAACGCGCGGAAATTGCGGGGAGCAGCGGCAGATGATACGCGGCATCGACCATATTGTCATCGCGGGCGGGCAGTTGGCTGCGTTGGCAGATACATTCGCCGGCTTGGGCTTCACGGTGGTCGGCGGCGGGCAACATCCGATCGGCTCCTATAACAAACTGATCGGCCTGGGCGATGGCGCCTATATCGAGCTGCTGTCCTTTTATCGCCATAGCCCCGACCACTATTGGTGGGCGGCTGTGCACAGTCGCGGCGGAGGGCTGATCGACTTCTGCATGCGCACCGACGACATCCGCGGCGATTATGCGACCTTTGAAGCCCAAGGCGTGCAGATGAGCCCCTTGGTCGGTTTGAGCCGCCTGCGCTTTGATGGCTATCAACTGGCTTGGCTGAACAACGAAATCTATGGACAATATCAAGGGCTTGTCCCATTCCTAATCGAAGACGAAACGCCGCGAGCCGAACGCGTTCCCAAAGAGAACAGGCATGCGAACGGCGTCAGCGGCATCGACACCATCACACTCGCTGCGCGGGATCTGCAGCTGGCAAAGCGCATCATGAGCGCGGCGCTGGGCACAGCGGGCGAGGCGGTGCATGACGTTGCGTTGCATGCGCGGGGCGTTGTCTATCGGGTGGGCGCGCACCGGCTGGAATACCTGAGTCCGATTGACGAGCGCAGCCCTTTGCACGCGCATCTTAATGCGAACAAGCCACTGCCCTGGCGCGTTCGCTTCAAGACGGCGGGCGAGGCGAGGTCATTTGCCCCTTCAGACTGCGCAGGCCTGCGGATTGAGCTTGTTTGAGCGCTTTGT
>JAJDZQ010000077.1 GCA_022824565.1 Anaerolineae bacterium
CACTTGGCCAAACAGCGCCCACCGCCAGCGCGCCCTGCGTTATTGGCGGCGCTTCTGCGCGCTGATGATCCTGGTCGCTCTCGTTCTGTTTGTCGCCTGGGCTCATGACGCGGCCGCCTGGAGCAATCTATTTGAAATCGCGTCGCGCAGCGCCCTGGTCGCGGCCGCGTCTTATGCCGTCTTTCGTTATTTCTTAGGCGAGCCGCATCGGTGGATTTTTCAGCTCGCCCTATTCGCGCTAATTGCCTTTGAACTGATCTCGGTTAATATCGATCATCCCGCCAACTACGATGCCATCCCCGCCGGCGAACAGCTTCCGCAGGCGCCGCCGCCTATGATCCAAGCCGTATTGGACGACCAGGATTCGGGACCATTTCGCGTCGACGGCTTCCGCGGGCTGCGCGATAACTTCGGCAGCTTGTACGGCATCATGGATATGCGCGGCATCAGCCCGCTATTTCTGAATTGGGTGGGCAGGCTGGTCTTCATCGATTATGTCGAAAACCCGCTGGCCTGGGAGCTGTTTGCGGTCAAATATGTCTATAGCGAAAAAGCGCAGTTGTCGGTGGAAACGAAGCTCGTCGGCGAGGGGCACGACAGCCTGGGGGCGGTTTATCTGCACGAATTGACCGATCCGCGACCCTTTGTCTGGCTGATGACCGATGTGGCAGTCGCCAATAACAACGAATGGATGATGGAATATATGGGTGATATTCGCTTTCATGAGCGCGACAAAATCGTCATGCAGCGCGCTCCCGAACTGGTTCTGCCCGCCGCCGCCAACGGGCAAGCCACAGTCATCAGTTTCGCGCCAGAAGAGATCGTCATCCAGGTCGATACGCCAGAGAACGCGATTTTGTCGGTGTCGCTGCCAGATTATGCGGGCTGGCAAGCGCGCCTGAATGACAAATCTGTCGAAATCATCCGCGCATATGCCGCCTTGATGGCGCTGGAAATCCCGGCCGGGCAGCACACGGTGGTCCTGACATTCGCGCCGGCTGCTTATGCGCTGGGCGCAGTCATCAGCGCGCTGACCTGGCTGTGTCTGGGCATGCTGGCGCTGGCCGCCTGGAAAAGGAGCTAGCCGGTGCGCGCTGCCACAGCGATACAGATATGGATCAGCCAGCTTGAGCGCCGGCAATATGCGCTGGCGGTCGGCTTGGGCATCGGCATCACGGGCACGGGACTGGGCTTGTTGATCGTCGTGTTGGGACCGCTGCTGGCCCTGGCGGCGCTGCTCGGCATGCTAGCCGGCTTGTATGTCATCACCGAGCTGCGCGCCGCGCTCTATGCCATCATCGCCACGGTACTGCTGCTGCCCTTTGGCGTCTTTCCAGTCAAAATCGCGCTGACGCCGACCTTGCTCGACCTGGCTTTCGCTGGCTTCTTGCTGGTGTATGTGGCGAGCCGGATGCGTGGCGACCGCGCTGGGCTGCGATTTGCCCCGCCCCAAGCCTTGATCGCGGTCTATGTCATGTGGTTGATCTTCGCCTTTGCCTTGGGATTGCGCCATGCGCCGCCGACATCGACCGCCATCCGCCAATTCGCCGAGACCCTGCTGAGCATTTCGCTGGTCTTCATATTGGTCGATTTGCTGCGCGACCGATTCATGCTGCGGCGGCTGGTGCTGGTTGTTTTGCTGCTGGCGGGGGCGCAGGCTATGTTGGCGATCGCCCTGTACGCCGCTCCTGACAGCCTGGCCGAGGCGCTGCTGGTGCGGCTCTCGCGCATCGGCTATCCAGATGGCGGAGTCATTCGCTATATTGAAGATAATCCGGCGCTGGGCGAGCGCGCCATCGGCACTTGGGTCGATCCCAACGCGCTGGGTGGCATTTTGGCGAGCGCGGCTTTGATGATCGCGCCGCAGCTATTTGCCCGAAAGCCCGTGTTGCGCTCGCGCTGGCTGACGCGGCTGGTCTGCGCGGCGATCTTCCTGGCGCTGCTGCTCACAAATTCGCGAGCCTCGTTTGTGGCGCTGGCGATCGGCTTGCTGGCGATCGCGCTGGTGAATTATCGGCGCTTGCTCCCCCTGCTGCTGGCCGGCGGGCTGCTATTTTTCTTGCTGCCACAGACCCAGGCTTATGTCGAACGACTGCGTCAGGGCTTCGCAGGGGAAGACCTGGCTGTGCAGATGCGCATCGGCGAATCCAGCGACTCGCTGCGCTTGATCAGCCGTTATCCACTGGTCGGCGTCGGCTTCACCGGCACACCGGATATCGACATTTATACCGATGTCGCCAACCTGTATTTGATCATGGCAAACCAGATTGGGCTGGTCGGCGTGCTGATTTATCTGCTGACGATGGCGGGTGTTTTTGTGTATGGATGGCGCGCCTGGCGCTTTGTCAAATCGTCACCTGGCTTCGCGGCTATTCACCTGGGCTATCATGCCGCGCTGCTGACTGCGCTGGTGAACTCTGTTGCCGATCTGTATTTCTTCCGCCTGGACTTTCAGTCTTCGATCACCTGGTTTTGGTTGATCGTGGCGCTGTGCATCGCCAGTTCGCGTTTGTCAATTCCCCCGGCGTCGGGCGAGAAAGCCGCCATTGCCAGAGCCAGCAGCTTGCTGTACCATGCTCGCTGATAATTGAATCTTCGCTTTCCGCTCCTGGCTTCGCTGGCTTGGGGGCTATAACCCGAGGAAAGGAACTCGTATGCGAGATTACGAACTCACTTTTATCGTCCGCATTTTGCCCTCAGACGAAGAAGTTAATCAAGCTATCGACCAGGTCATCGGCTTCATAGAATTGGGCGAAAATGGCGTCGTCAAGAGTGTCGACCGCAAGATTTTTGGACGCCGCCGCCTCGCTTATCAGATTGATGGCCAGCGCGAAGGGCACTATGTTTTCATCCGCGCCGCGATCAACCCCGACCATATCGACGAATTGGAAACCGAGCTCAAGCTTTTCGATTCCGTCTTGCGCTATCTGTTGGTGCGCGACGAAGGCGAAGTCAAGGCATCCGCTGAGCGCGACCGCTAATCTCTAGCAGGAGGCAAACCCGTGAGCGAGAATACCCGACCCGGCCAGTCGTCTTCCAGGCCACCCCGCCGCCGCGGCTATCAAGGTCGCAGACGAGGCCGCCGCCGTGGCAAAAGCAGCTATTGCCCCAAAGGCCGCTGCTTCAATTACAAAGACATCGACATCCTTTCGCGCTTCATCAACGAGAGCGGCAAGATCAAGCCGCGCCGACAGACGGGCAATTGCGCGCGCTGCCAACGCCAACTGGCGCGCGAGATCAAACGCGCCCGACACCTGGCGCTGCTGCCCTATGTCGCCGCCGACTGACCGCTTGAGGAGCCCGCAGCCCTATGTCCAAACGCGCGCAGACCACCGGCGCCCCAAAACGCAGAAGACGCCGACAAACCACGGCTGATGGCAGCCCCGCGACCGACCAGCAGGGAGCAGACTACAAAAGCCGCGCCGAGCGAGAAGCCCTGTTGCAGCGGCGTGTCATCCGCGGCAGCATCATCGCTGCCATCGCGCTGACCCTGCTGGTAGTCGGCACCTTGGTCGTCGAGCAGTTGATCATCCCCAGCCAGACGGTCGCCCAGGTCAATGGCGAGCCAATCAGCGTCGCCGAGTTCCGCCAAGCCTACCTGTTCGAGCGCAATCGCCTGCTGCTGCAGCTGAACCAGGTTGAAAATGCCGGCATTGATATGCAGCAACTGGCGCAGCAAGAGCCCTACCGCACCTGGCTCAACGAAGCCAATGTGCCCGACCAACTGGGCTTGCGCGTCATGAACGACCTGGTCGATGAGCGGCTGCTGGCGGCCGATGCGGCTGCGCGTGGCCTGGCCGTTGATGACGCCGCCATCCAAAGCGCAGTCGAGGCATTTTTCGGCTTCGACCCCACCGCTGTGGCGCTCATTGGCCAGGAACCTAGCGCCACGCCCGAACCAACTATCACGCCGACGCCTTTCGTTTCCCCCACGCCCACCGCCACTCCGCAGCCAACGCCGACGCCCGACCCCGATGCCACCGCAGTGCCCACTGGCACGCCCACCATCACACCGCAGCCGACCGTCATCGAACCCACGCAGAGCGCCGACGAAGTCCGCGATAGCTTCGAGCAGAATCAGCAAGATTACCGCGCCTACTTCGACCGCGCCGGCGTCAGCAGCGAAACTTATGACAAGTTCTTCGCTCACAATGCCTTGGAAAATCTGCTGGGCGAAGCGCTCTTGCCCGATGATGCGCCACTCATCTATGCTGATGTCCGCCATATCCTGGTTGATGACGAAGCGACGGCCAGCGCGGCGCTGGCTGCCTTGCGGGCTGGCGAAAGCTTTGCAGCGCTGGCAAGCGCCATCTCGACCGACAGCGGCAGCGGCCTGCGTGGCGGCGAACTGGGCGAAAGCTTCATCGGCAATTATGTGCGGCCCTTCCGCGAAGCAATCGCAAGCGCAGAAATCGGCGCGCTGGTTGGTCCGGTCGAAAGCGAGTTCGGCTTTCACATCTTGCAAGTGCGGCACAAAGAAGAACGGACTGGCGCAGACCAAGACTCACAACGAGAACGCGCCCGCCAAACCGAGCTGCGCGACCTGCAAGAGCAACTGCGCGAAGACAACAGCGACAGTATCGAAATCTACGACAGCTGGCTGGATTACATGCCGCGGTCCTGACCAACGCTGATTGGTCGCTCCGCTACAACGACGCGCCCCCACCCCAACCCCCTTCCCGAAGCATCAGGGAGGGGGAGCGCATGCAGAGAATATGAAATCTGACGCTCAATTGCTTGCTGCTTTGCAAGGTTTGCACTGGTTTCTCGACGAGTCGCCCTTCTCCAGTGATATGGGGAAGGGCCGGGGATGGGGTTGGTCTTGGGGCTTGCATTGACTCGGCGCAGCGCAGCGGCTACACTGGCGCGACAGCGCTCCCTCGTGATGATGAGCCGGGTCCCTTGCGGCAGAAAATTCCGAACCGTGTCAGGGCTTAACGGCAGCAGCACTAAGGAAAACCTCTGGGTGTCTTGTGGTTTCCTGGCTCATCTTCACGGCGGAGCGCTTTCTGCCTAGCGCAATGTCGCCACCGTGATGACTTCATCAAACTGACGACAATAGATGACGGCGGATTTATAGATCGTCAGGTCGTGCCCGGCTGGCAGCAGGTAGCTCTGGTCGCCGATGTTGCCTTTGAGTCGCCCCAGGTCGAGGAAGTCTGCGCCGATCTGCGCTTGCTCGAGCGGTTGCGGATCGCGCGAAAGGTACAGGCGCATATCGCCGCCGCGCGCCGACTCAAAGTTCAGCAACTGCAGGGTGCGCCGTCCGTCCGCCCAGGCATAGATGGTCGCCGTGCCCGCTCCCCAATGCAGGGCGTTCAACTGGATGAAGTCGCCGCCGACCAGCGCGCTCGCTTCGTTCTGGGCAGCGCTGACGGTGGCATCGCGGGGCGCCAGTTCTGGCTCGCTGATGGCGACCAATACCATCGCCAGCGCTTTGGCTGGGTCTTCTGCATGTGCTGCCAGCAGCTCTTCGCGTTGGTCGCGGGGCAGCGCCAGATAGTTGTCTTGCAAGTCCAGCTCCAGGCCCGGGAAGCCGCCCCGCAGCGACGGTGGCTGCAAGCTGTGCCGCCAGGCAGGAAAGCTCCAGACAGCCACCGCAATAGCAGCCACCAAAGTCAGCAGAAACAGGCGCAGTCGCAATTCCATGGGGACGGTGTCCATCCAAGTGTTGGTATGGGTAAGATTGTGGCAGAGTCGCGTTCAAGAGGCAAACCGACCGTCAATCCCCCCGGCAGGTTCACCCCCCTCAATCCCCCCGACAGGTCAGGGGGAAGCAAACCCCTCTCTGTCCTGACGGGGAGGGGCTGGGGGAGGGGTTGGCTACCCTCTCCGTCCTGACGGGGAGGGGCTGGGGGAGGGGTTTCCGCGGGGTTACAGGTCTTCGTGTCGCGTTCGAGCTGCGGGCAGCGCCAAGATCAGCGGCAGCGACAGCATGGATATGAGCGCGGCCAAGATGAAGGCGGTCTGCAAACCAAACAAATCGCCCAATATGCCGGCGATCATCACATTCACCGCGCGGATTCCGAAGGCGTATAACATGAAGATGCCGTTGGCGGTGGCGCGGCTGTCTGGCAGTTGATCTTGCACCAAGGCCAGGAAGACCGGCGAAACAGACAGCGCCGTCAAGCCCAGCCCGATCAACAACGGAATCATCAGCGCGCCTTCCACATGCACGAAGAGCAGCATCAGCAACGCCGAAATCAATGTCGCGCCGGCCACCATCCTGCGCCGGCCAACGCGGTCGCTCAAGGTGCCGCCGGCCAGCGCCCCGCCCACACCCGAAAATTCGTATAACGCGAGCGCGCTCGTTGCCAATGTCAATTCAAACCCGCGCACATCCACCAGGTAGACGACCATGAAGATGCCCAGGCAGCTGACAGACATGTTGCGCAGCAGCATCACCCCCAACAGCGGCGCGAAAACCCGCGCATAACGCCGCAGCATCGGTTTGCCAACAGTCTTGCGCCTTTCTCGCTTGGCAGATACATCGCGCAGACGCCACCACAGCACGGCGCTCGCCAGCCAGCCGAAGAACATCAGCCGCCACAAGCCTTCCATGCCCCACTGCGCCACGCCAAAACCCACCAGCAGCGGTCCCACCGAGCGAGCCAGTTCGCCCCCCGCCATGAAGAAGCTCATGCCGCGGCCGACCTTGTCGCCAGACATATGCGCGATCATGGCGGGAGCAGGCGCGTGAAAAGCCATGATGCTGACGCCAACGCCAAAGAGCAACAACGCCGCCGTGCCATAGCTGGGCATAAAACCGATCAACGAAGCCATGGTGGCGGTGGCAGCCGGCGCAAAGATGACCAGGTAGCGCAGGCTGAAGCGATCGGCCAGCCAGCCAATCAAAGGACCCAGCAGCGAAGGCATCTGCATGAAGACGGGCAGCGACCCAGCCATCGCCAGCGAGAGACCCAGCTTGTCAATCAGCAGTGGCAATAGCGGCGCGATAAATGCTGAAAAGACATCGTGCACAAAGTGGCCGCTGCATATCAGGATGATGCGGCTCGTTTGAAAGATGTCGCGCTGTTCGGACTTGCCGGGCCGGGCTGCCGCGTTTGTCGTCATGTGCTGGTCATCTCGTCGATTGATTGTGACGGCTTGGGCTGGAGCTTGCTGATGAGCCTAGCGCATGACCAGGTACGCGGCAAGCCAGCAATCGGGAGTGCCGAATATGTTGATATGGTGCTATTTCCCCCACCCCAAACCCCTCCCCCAAGATGAGGGAGGGGCTTACTTTTTGCAGAATTGCTGGAAATACTCCCCTTCCCTCGTTCTGGGGGCAAGGGGTCGGGGGATGGGGGCTTGTTGAGATATCAATGCCTCACCGCTCCGCAGCCATCTGTCATCATGAAATCGCGCGCATTGTCTGCTATGATGGCGCTATGAAAAACTCGCTCCTGCCTTTCACCAACCGCCGTTACCTGGACGCCATTGACGATCATATTATCGTCCTGGATGGCGCTATGGGCACCAGCATCCAGCAGTTTGACCTGTCGCCAGCCGACTTCGGTGGCGAAGCCTATCAGGATTGCATCGATTATCTGGTCATCACGCGCCCCGATATCATTCGCGCCATTCACGATTCGTTCTTGCAGGCTGGCGCAGAGGCCATCACAACCAACACCTTCCGCGCCAACCGCCGCACCCTGGCTGAACACGGGCTGGGCGCGCGCACGGTGGAGATCAACCGCGCCGCAGCCGAGATCGCTCGCTCAGCTTGTGATGCCGCAGAAGTGGCAACGGGCCTGCCGCGCTTTGTCGCTGGCAGCCTGGGTCCCAGCGGCCTGCTGCCTTCTGGCGACGACCCCGACCTCAGCGATATCACCTTTGACGAGCTCGCCGACCTGTTTGCCGAGCAGGCACAGGGGCTGATAGAAGGTGGCGCAGACTTGCTGCTGCTGGAAACCAGCCAGGACATCCTCGAGGTCAAAGCGGCAATTCATGGCATCAACCGCTGCTTCGTAGAATTGGGCAGGCGCGTCCCCCTGCAAGCGCAGATCACCCTGGATGTCGGCGGACGCATGCTCTTTGGCACCGATATCGCCGGCGCGCTGGCCACCCTGCAACCGCTGCCGATTGATGTGCTGGGCATGAATTGTTCAACGGGTCCCGAATATATGCGCCAGCCCATCCAGTATTTGCTGGAACGATCGCCTTTGCCGATCAGCGTCGTGCCCAATGCCGGCTTGCCCATCAATGTGGATGGCGAGGCTGTGTATCCCATGCAGCCAGGACCTTTCGCCGAGATGGTGGGCGAATTTGCGCGCTGGGGCGTCAATGTGGTCGGTGGCTGTTGCGGCACGACGCCCGAACATATCACCCAGCTCTTCCAGGCTGTGCACCGCTGCTCCTACGCCGCTGTGCTGGCCGGGCAGGGCAATCGCCGCGCGCCAACCGCCAGGCAACCCCTGCGCGAGCCACAAGCCTCCAGCGGAATGACCGCCACGCGCATGCTGCAAGATCCAGGTCCCACATTGATCGGTGAGCGCGTCAACAGCCAGGGCAGCCGAAAAGTCAAAAGACTGCTGTTGGCGGACGATTATGACAGCATCGTGCAGATCGCGGTAGGGCAGGTCGATGGCGGCGCGCACATGCTCGATGTCTGCGTCGCCCTGACCGAGCGCGATGACGAACTGACGCAGATGCAGCAAGTCGTCAAGAAGCTGTCGATGGCGGTGGAAGCCCCGCTGATTATCGATACCACAGAAGCGGATGTCGCCGAAGCCGCACTGGCGCTGTATCCCGGACGCGGCATCATCAATGGCAACAACCTCGAAAACGGGCGCGAGCGCATCGACAGCATCTTGCCAATCGCCCGCAAACACGGTGCGGCTGTCTTGTCCATGACCATCGACGAAGCGGGCATGGCGCACACCCGGGGGCACAAAGTCACTGTCGCCCAGCGCATCTGCGAAATCGCAATGCACGAGTATGGCCTGCAGCCCGAAGACCTCATCTTCGACGCATTGACCTTCCCGCTGACGACCGGGCAAGCAGAGCTGCGCAATGACGCTGTCGAGACCCTGGCTGGCATCCGTTTGATCAAACAGCGCATGCCCGGCGTGATGACGGCGCTGGGCATCTCCAATGTCAGCTTCGGGGTGGGGGCGGCGGCGCGCGGCGTGCTCAACAGCGTCTTTTTGTATCATGCGGTCAAAGCCGGGCTGGATATGGCCATCGTCAATCCCGCGCATATCACGCCCTATGCAGAAATTCCTGCCGACCAGCGCCAGGTCGCCGAAGACCTGATCTTCAACAGCGATGCCGATGCCCTGCCACGATTCATCCAGTACTTCGAAGACAACGAGGTGCAGCTGGCGGGCGCGGAAGTTATCGACCCCACCGCCGATATGACCAGCGAAGAAGCGCTGCATTGGCAGATTGTGCACCGCAAGAAAGAGGGCGTAGAAGCGCTCATCGACGATATCTTGACGCGCATGGATGCGGTCGGCGCGCTGAATACGGTGCTGCTGCCGGCCATGAAAGAAGTCGGCGACAAGTTCGGCGCGGGCGAGTTGATTTTGCCTTTTGTGCTGCAATCGGCAGAGGTGATGAAAAAGTCGGTCGCTTACCTCGAACAATTCATGGAAGTGATCGAAGGCGCCAGCAAAGGCATCGTGGTGCTGGCGACTGTCTATGGCGATGTACACGATATTGGCAAGAACCTGGTCAAAACCATCCTCAGCAACAACGGCTACACCGTGCACGACCTGGGCAAGCAGGTGCCCGCCAACACCATCATCGAGAAGGCGCTGGAATATGGCGCGGATGCCATCGGCTTGTCGGCGCTGCTGGTGAGCACTTCGCGGCAGATGCCCCTCATCGTCAACGAATTGGCGCGGCGAGGAGTGCATATCCCGGTGCTGGTGGGCGGAGCCGCCATCAATCGGCGTTTTGGCTCGCGCATCCTGTTTCTTGACGATGGGGGCGATCCATATGAAGCCGGCGTCTTCTATTGTCGCGATGCCTTCGAAGGCCTGGCGGTGGTCGATCAGCTGCTGGATGCCGCTCGCCACGACCAATTCCTGGACGAGGTCTTCAGCCAAGCCTACGCCGAGGTGAACCGCAAGCCGCGCCGCCGTCGCGCCCGCCGTGGGGGCAGTCGCAAGACAGTTGCCAATGCTCCCGCCATCCCCGAGCCACCATTTTGGGGCAGCCGCGTCATCCGGGCAATGCCGCTGGAAATTGTGCTGCAACACCTGCATAAGCCAGAGCTTTTCCGCCTCTCTTGGGGGGCGAAGAATGCCCAAGGCGAAGAGTGGGCGCGCCTGCAAGCAGAGTTCGAGTCGCGTTTGCTGCGCATGGCAAAAGCAGCCAAGCGCCACCGCACCTTACAGCCGCAAGCGGTCTATGCCTATCTGCCCGTCAACAGCGCTGGCGACGACCTCATCATTTGGGATGCCGAAAAATACGCGGCCGCCGGGCAAAAGGTCGAACGCGCCCGCTTCCGCTTCCCGCGGCAGCCAGATGGCGAATACCTCTGCATCAGCGACTACTTCGCGCCTGTCGATGGCGAACAGGTGGATGTCATGGTCCTGCAGACAGTGACAGTCGGGCATTGCGCCAGCGAAGAATTCGAGCGCCTGCAAGCGGCTGACGAATACAGCGAAGCCTACTTTTTCCATGGACTGGCTGTGCAGGCGGCCGAAGCCACCGCCAACTACCTGACGCGGCTCGTGCAAGGGCAGCTGGGCATCGCGGCGGGGCAAGGCAAACGTTACAGCTGGGGTTATCCCGCCTGTCCAGAATTGGGCGACCACGAGATCGTGCTGCGCCTGCTGCCACAGTT
>JAJDZQ010000104.1 GCA_022824565.1 Anaerolineae bacterium
CAACGCCGGCTTGTATGGCTCGATTATCCCGGCTGCCTGGTCGCTGATGCTGGCTTTGCGGGCGCGGGGCATCGGCGCGGCCTGGACGACCCTGCACCTGAGCTATGAAGCGGAATGCAACGCCATCTTGGGCATCCCCGACGATGTGACGACGGCGGCGCTGCTGCCTGTCGCGTTTTTCACTGGCGAAACCTTCCAAAAAGCCAAACGCGTCCCGGCCAGCCAGTTGACCTATTGGGAGGCTTGGGGAGAAGCGCAGCCCTGAGTGGCAAAAGTTTGCGCAACGGCAATTGTTCTGTATAGTTAAACTGCAGCACCGAGGCATCATCACAGGCTGGATGCGCAATGGCTTTGACCGTGCTCGAGCAAGCCATACAACAGTATTACGCGACCGACCGCAACCTGCGCATCACAGAAGAGATGCGGGCGCGCTACCTCGTGCCCCAGATCGATCTCGCCAGTTGGACGTTGAACACGCTTGACTGGACGGGCGCTGAGTCGGTGCTGGATATTGGCGCGGGCACGGGCAGCCACTATCAACGGCTGCTGCGCAAAAAACCGCATTTGCATTATTGCGCGCTGGATTTGTCGCCGCAGATGCTGCTCTGCCATCCAGGTGAGGGCGGGCGGCTGGCTTGTGCCGATGCCATGCGACTGCCGTATGCCGACGACAGCTTTGATGTGGTGATGGCCAACAACATGCTGTATCACCTTGCCGATCTGGACTGTGGCCTGCGCGAGATTAAACGGGTGCTGAAACCGGCCGGGCGCTTGCTGGCAGCCACAGAAAGCCTGTTCAGCCTGCCCGAGCTGCAAGTGCTGCTGCGGCGCGCTATCGTTTTGCTCAGCCGCAACGGTGCCAATGCCGAGCCACCCCACCCGCCTGTCGAGGCATTTGCGCTGGAAAATGGCGCGCGCATCTTGAGGCGGCACTTCTTTGCTGTTGTGCGCCACGATTTGCCGGCTGCGCTGCACTTCCCAGATATAGAGCCGGCGCTGGATTATGTCGACAGCCTGCGCGGCTTGCGCGAACATGGCTTGCCGGCCGATGTCAACTGGGATGACCTGATGCTCATCATGCGCCAGCAGATGACCCAGCTGAGCAAGCTATTGGGCAAGTTGGAGCTAACTGTGCAATTTGGCGCTATGATTGCCAGCGACAAGGGCGGCTTCATCAAAGATTTTCTGGCGCGTGGTGGTGGCCAGGCATAATCTGCTTGTCTGCATTCGCCAGGTCGCCGACTGAATCGGCAGGGAGAATTCTGGTGTCTGTCTTGTCTTTCGGCGAATTGCTGATCGACTTTGTTGCGCAGGAAATGGGCGTGACGGTCGGAGACGCGTCCGGCTTCGTCAAAGCGCCCGGTGGAGCGCCCGCCAATGTGGCTGCCGCTGTGGCGCGCCTGGGCGGTCGAGGCGCTTTCATGGGACAGCTGGGCGAAGACCCTTTTGGACATTATCTGGCTGGCGTGCTGGCTGCCGAACGTGTCGATATCCGTGGCATCACTTTTTCCAGCGAGGCGCGCACCGCTCTGGCCTTCGTCAGCAACACAGCCGATGGCGACCGCAGCTTCATGTTTTATCGGCATCCCAGCGCCGATATGCTGATGCAGCCGGCCGCTGTCGATACCGCTATCATCGACGCCTACCAGGCATTCCATTATGGCAGCATCACCTTCATTTGCGAGCCCGCCGCTTCGGCATTGCGGTTGGCGCTAGACCATGCGCTGGCAGCAGACAAGTTCATTTCTTACGACCCCAATTTACGATTGCCGCTGTGGGCGAGCGAGGCTGCGGCCAAAGCTGGCATGCTGGCTGGCCTGGATTATGCCAACCTGCTCAAAATCAGCGAAGAAGAGCTGCACTTTCTCAGCGGCGGCGATGTCGGCGTGCTCTGGCGGGAGCGCATGCAGCTAATCTGCGTTACCTACGGAGCGGCTGGCGCGGCTGCCTACCTGCGAGATGGCAGTTGCATCAAAGCGGAAGGCTATGCGGTGCGGGCGCTGGACACGACCGGCGCTGGCGATGCTTTCGTCGCGGCTATGTTGACGAGCATCCTGGCGCACAAAAACGACTGGCGCGAGCATCTGCCGCAGATTCTCGATTTCGCCAATGCAGTTGGCGCGCTGACCTGCCTGCAGAAAGGTGCCATCCCTTCTCTGCCAACGCGCGATGCGGCGCTGGCATTCCAACGCGAGCGCGGCGGACGGTAAAGGCAATACACAGCGGGCACAGAAGTGAAGCCAATAAAGTAATGCAACAATATCGATGAACGTCCTAGGGGCGATACTTGTATCGCCCACATGGTAAACGGAGGCTTTTATTGGCGAGACAAGCCTCGTCCCTGCAGATTTCGAATCGAAATAGTATCGCTCACTTGTGCATTACTTCATTGGAATCATTGAGAAGGGTACCATTCTGCAGCAGCCAGCCAAGCCCGATCTCTCGGTTGTCATCGTCAGTTACAACACGCGCGAGTTGTTGCGCAACTGCCTGCACGCCCTGCTCGGCAGCCAGGACCTGGCGCTGGAGATTATCGTAGTCGATAACGCTTCGTCCGATGGCAGCGCCGATATGGTGCGGGTGGACTTCCCGGGCGTTCAGCTGCATGCGCAAACCTTGAACAGCTGGTTTTGCGGCGGCAACAACATTGGCAGCGCGGCCGCCAGCTCCGATTATGTGCTGCTGCTGAATCCTGATACCGAAGTCTCGCCTGACGCTTTGGCGAAAATGCTGCGTTTCTTGCGTGAAAATCGCAGCTACAGCGCTGTTACGGCGCAGTTGGTCTATCCGCATGGCGCAATCCAGCCAACCTGCGCGCGCATCCCCAGCTTTGAGAATCTGCTGCTGGATTACAGCTTGCTGGGTTGGCTGCGTCCCCAGCGCAAACACAGGCTTCATGCCGAGCTGGTATATGCCGATTGGGACCGCACAAGCGACCGCGATGTCGAAGCGATTCCCGGCAGCTGCAGCCTGTTGCGGCGGACGGATGCGCGGCTGGACGTTGATTTGCTGCTGTACTTTCCAGAAGAAGATTTGGCGCGGCGATTGGCTGGGCGAATGCGCTTTTTGGCGGCGGCGCACATCTACCACCACGAAAAGTCATCGACGCGCAACTGGTTGGCCACGCGCATTTTCTTTCGCGACATGCTGGTCTACACGCGCAAACATCACAGCCTGTGGCACATGCTGCTGCTGTGGCTGCTGAGCCGTCCCGTCTATTGGGCGATGTGGCTGAAGAATCGCTAGGTACCCCCATCCCCTGTCCCCTTCTCCCACAGAGAGGGAAGGGGAGCTAAGGAATCCGAAAATGGAGCACATGATCCCCTCCCTCATTTTTTTTTTGGGGGGGGGGTCTGGGGTGGGGGCAAAAAGCCGCTCCCCCATTTTGGGTCGCGGAGACGCAGATCGCCGGGTAGGGGTATGTGGTGGGTGTTTCAGCTAAACACCGCTAGCGGCATGTGAAAAGACACCACCCAGTTGGGCGCATCGACAATTTCGCTGATCTTCAAGTCGCCGGCTACGCTGCACAAGATGTAAGCCTGGCTGCGGTTCATACGTTGGTTCGCCACCAGCCAGTCGATCATGGCGCGCACGGCCTGCTTGGCATTGGTCATCAGGTCGGGACCATGCGCAGTGGTGATATGATAGCCATGACTGTCCAGCCGACTCATGGGGCTGGGACGTTGCAACTGCACCTCGCGCAATGTCAGGTCTTTGCGCAGGCTGATGCGCATCGTCAGGGTCATCGGCGCTTCGATGCCCGTTACGCAGACTTCGCCTTGTCCCTGGGCGGCGTGGCAATCACCGGTGGCGAAGAGCGCGCCTTCCACCAGCACGGGCAGCCAGATGCGCGAACCGATGACCATATCGCGCACATCCAGATTGCCACCATTTTCGCGCGGCGGGAAAGTGCTAAAACGCCCTTCTGCGGCTGGCGCAACGCCCACCACGCCCGGATGCGGCTCGAAAGGCAGGCTGATGTGCCCCAGTTCAGTCGAATAGCAGGTATCGCCTTCGATGCGCCAATGATGCAAGTAGGTATAGTCAAAGTCTTCTGGAAGCAAGCCACTGCCAGGCCGATGCGCCGACCAGCCCCAACCTTTGTGCCGCATGTCCAGGATGGCGATCTCCAGCACATCGCCCGGCTGCGCGCCCTTGACCCAAACCGAGCCATTCAGCGCGTGGATTTTGCTGCGGTCGACGCGCTCATAATCGGCGACTGTCCAGTGCGGCTCGATCTGTCCATTTGGCTCGGCGCAGTCAAAAACGACAATATCGCCGCTGTCGATCTCCAGCCGCGGTTTTATGGAATTGTCCCAAAATGGCTGGGTGACGCTGTCGTCCAGAAAATGTTCGCGCATGGCGGGCAGTATAGCGCATCTTGAGCGGGCCTGACATAGCTCCCCGCCGACAAGTCTGGGGGAGGCACATACCTTGACTCCCCTCCCTGACTCGTCGGGGAGGGGTTTGGCAGAGGGGCTGGGGGAGGGGTGACAACCGGCAAGCCGCATGTGGTGATTGGCAGGCAGAACTGGTATCATCTATACAGACTCTCGTGGTCGAGGACTAGCGATGCGCATCCTGGTCATATCCGATATTCACGCCAATCTCACCGCTTTTGAAACTGTGCTGAAGGATTGCCGAGGCGAGTGGGATTTCGTCTGGTGCCTGGGCGATGTTGTCGGATATGGACCCGACCCCAACGAATGCGTCGAACGCCTGCAAGAGCTGCCCATGCTGTGTCTGGCGGGCAACCACGACTGGGCGGCGCTGGAACGGCTGGATGTGCGCACTTTTAATCCCGATGCCCGCCGAGCTGCCGAATGGACGCGCGATACCCTCACGCCCGAAAATACACGGTTTCTCGAAGACCTGCCTGTCACCTTTGTCATCGGCGAGTACACTTTGGTGCATGCCAGCCCGCGCGAACCGATCTGGGAATACATCTTGGAGCCAGCCATCGCCGCGATCAACTTCTTGCACTTCGACACGCCCTATTGTCTGGTGGGGCATACGCACCAGCCGGTAATCTATAGCGAAGTGAATGGTTCGGGCGAAGCGCGCACAGACGCTCCGCGATATTTCAACTGGCACGCGTTGAATGGCAACCGCCAGATTATCAATCCCGGCAGCATCGGCCAGCCGCGCGATCAAAATCCGGATGCCGCGTATGCCATCCTAGATCTGGAACGCGGCTTGTTTGAACACCGGCGCATCCCCTATGATATTCGCGATGTACAGGGACGCATGCGCGAATACCGCTTGCCCGAGCGTCTGGTGACGCGGCTGGAGCACGGCGTCTAGCCTGGGCGCGCAATATGGCCACCGAACTCAGCAGCAAGATGCGCGCTTATCTGGCAGAAATCGTTCGCCTGCTAGAGCGGCAGCCGCAGCAAACCGGCCATATCAGCAGTTCGCAGCTGTCCGAAGCGCTGGATATCAGCCCGCCAGCGGTCAACCGCATGGTCAATCGCTTGCAGGACTTCGGCTTGCTGAAGCACAAGCCCTATCAAGGCATCGCCATTACAGAAGCTGGGCGCACAGCCGCCTTGAAGCTCATCCGCCGCCAGCGCATCGCCGAAGTCTTCCTGGTGCAGGTTATGGGCATCAGCTGGCTCGATGTGCATGCCGAGGCGCGGCGACTGAGCGACGGACTGAGCGAGAAGGTTGTCGCGCGCATGGAGCAGATGACAGGCGCCCCCACGACTTGTCCGCATGGCGAGCCGATCCCGACCGCTGCTGGCACACTGGCGCCGCCAAGCGATGTGCCGCTTTCGCAGCTGAAACAGGCCGCGCGCATCCGCATCAGCCGCTTGGTCACGCGTGAAGCCGACCGGCTAGCCTATATGGAAGCGCTGGGCTTGCTGCCCGGGCGGCGCTGCGAGGTCATTCATGTCGCGCCTTTTGATGGTCCCATGCAGATGAAGCTGGGGCGAGAATTCCGTATTATCGGGCACAGCCTGGCCCGCCTGATCCGTGTGCATGTCGAAGACAGCTAGCCCAATCCAACCCAGCGCGCCCTGTGTATCGGCGGGCAGATGTGGTTGAATCTGCCGATACCATTGACAGCAGGAACAGCTATGAAAATCGGCGTACTCGCCTTGCAAGGCGCTTTCATCGAACACAACAAGATGCTGGCGCGCCTGGGCGTGACAGTGGTCGAGGTGCGGCTGCCGCAGCAACTGGCAGAGCTTGATGGTTTGATCATCCCTGGCGGCGAAAGCACGACCATTGGCAAGCTGGCCAGCGCCTATGGCTTGGTCGAGCCACTGCGTCAGTTCGCTGCGGCCAAGCCAACCTGGGGCACCTGCGCCGGCATGATCTTTTTGGCGAAGCGCCTCGCCAGGCAGCAGCAGCCTATCCTCGGCTCGATGGATATCACCGTCGACCGCAACGCATTTGGCAGGCAGATTGATAGCTTTGAAACAGAGCTGGCGATTGCGGAACTTGGCGACCAGCCTTTTCATGCTGTCTTCATTCGCGCGCCTGTCGTGACTGCGGTGGCGGCGCCTGTCGAGGTGCTGGCGCGGCTGGCTGATGGGCGCATCGTGGCTGTGCGACAAAGGCATCTGCTGGCGACCGCTTTCCACCCCGAATTGACCGATGATTTGCGATTGCACGGATATTTTTGCGGTATAGTGAAATGTAGCTTGCCAGCGAATAGGTAGACCAAGACAGGTGCCCATGTCCAGCCAGCCGCCCAGGCCTATTGCGCCACCCAACCAGGAACCGCCGGTCAAATCCCTGCTCGATTTGCTGCGTGATGGCGCAGATTCCAATCTGGATGACATCGGCGAACCTTCGGCAGAAGAGCTGGCGGCGCTGGATAAGGAAGGACTGGACGACAGCCTGCTCGAACAGACAGACGACTTGCCACAGTCTGCGCTCGCGCTGTTGGCAGAGCTGGACAAGCCCGAGCTGGTCTCGCTGGAAGGCTTGGACGATGCCGATGAAGCCGAGCATGACGATGGGCAAGATGCCGCTGGCGACCTGCTAGATGAAGACGAATCGCTCGTGCAAGACTTTGTCGATATCGAGCTGGATGATGCCGAGCTGCTTGATGAAGGCTACGACCTGGACGATGAGGATATTGAAAGCTATCACGACCTGTATGGCGAAGACGATGCCATCATCCCGTCATTCCGCGAGGGCGAATTTGCCGAAGACGATGATGGCGACAGCGCCTATTACGATGAACTGCGTTGAGCGCGCTACCCTGTGGATGGCATAATCCTGGCGGCGGGGCAGGGCAAACGCATGCGCCCACTCACATTGGACACGCCCAAGCCGCTGCTGCGCCTGCATGACCGACCGCTGTTGGACTGGTGGCTGCACAGCCTGCGTGGCATCGTGCGGCGCGTGCTCGTGGTCGTGCATTATCTCAAAGAACAGATTGCGGCTTTCATGGCGGCACAGCGCGTCTTCGCCGACTATGCGCTGGTGGAACAGCTGCCGGCGCCGCTGGGCACGGGACATGCGTTGCGTTGCTGCCAGCCGCATCTGCGCAGCGAAAACTTCTTGGTCGTCAATTGCGACGATCTCGTCCCGAGGGCTGCGCTGCTGGCATTGAGCCGAGCCCGGTATGGCATCTTGTCCAGGCAGCGCGCCGACTACTCGCGGTATGGCGTGATCGAGCGTGATGACCAGGGCGGCTTCATGCGCATAGACGAGAAACCGCCAGCCGGACGGTATCCAAGTCCCGCGTCTTGCAACATCGGCGCATACAAGCTGCAGCCGGGCATTTTTGATAGCGACCCTGCGCCGTCTGTGCGCGGCGAGGTCGAACTGACCGATATGGTTACAGCCGTCGCGCGCCAGCAGCGGGTCGAAATTGTCGAGTCTTCGTGGTGGCTGCCGATTGGCGATCCGCAGGCGCTGGCCGCGGCGCAGTCTGTGGATGTGCAGCGGTTTATGCTCCCCCTGTAATTCTCAACGGGGGTCTGCGAAAATACCCGTCCCTTCGCCGCCTGTAAACGAGCTGCGCGCCAAGTCATGATCCGCATCACTTATGCTCCCGCCGACCAGGCGCTCGCCCAAAGCATCCGCGCCGACCTGAGCCACCAGGTAACACAGCAGCAATCGCTGCTCATCGTGTTGGTGACCGATGCCGCGCTGGCAGAGCCGTCCGTACAAAGCGAAATTGCGCGGGCACAGCAGCAGGGCACGCCCATTTTGCCGATAGTGACGGGCGACGTCGACCTGCCGCCGCCGCTGGCCAAGCTGCGTCCACTGGACTTCCGCGCGGGTTATCAGAGCGACCGACTGCTGAAACGCGCGGATGAGTTGGTGAATCGCCGCCGTAACATGCGCCGGGCGAATCGGCGCGCGCTGATTGTCTTCGCAGGTATCGCCGCAATCATGTTCAGCCTGGCGATCGTGGGCATGTCAGCTGGCCTGGTGGCTTTCCCGGTCGCCGAATACAACGAAGAAGCCACTTTTCAGTCGCAATGGATCGATGGCTTAATCCGCGAAACACTGGAATCTGTGCAGCCGCGCAGCACCGCCGACGCCATGAACTTCGCCGCGACCTACGAAGCCGCGCCCACCCGCCTGCATTTTTATGTGCGAGGCACCGCCACAGCCCTGTCGCGACCGCCCAGCTCATGAATCTGGCCGCCGATGTGCTGGTGATTGGCGCGGGACCTGCGGGCATCAACGCCGCTTATGCGCTTGCGCAGGCGGGCATCGACTATCGCATCATCGAACGCACACAGACGCTCGCATCTACCTGGAGCAATCTGTATCCCTCGCTGCGATTGAATACCTCGCGCTTTTATAGCCACCTGCCCGGGCGCAAGTTCCCGCTGCATTGGGGCATGTACGCCACCGCCAGGCAATATCATCAACATCTGGTCGCCTGGACAGCCGAGCAAAATCTGCCTGTCGAATATGGCATTGAGGTATATCGGGTCGCGCCGCGCCGTGATGGCTGCTGGCAGGTCGAAAGCAGCGAAGGCACGCACAATTATCGCGCTGTCATCCCGGCCACGGGCGTGTTTGATAACCCACAGCTGCCGCAGATTGAAGGCTTGTCGGATTTTGGCGGCGAGGTCATCCATTCGCGCGATTTTCGTCAGCCGCGACAAGCGCGTGGCAAGCGGGTTTTGGTGGTCGGCAACGGACCGAGTGGCACGGATATCGCTGTGGCAGCGGGACCAGAGGCGGCTGGCGGCTTCGTCTGGCTGTCGATACGCAGCGGCGTGGATTCGCGGCCCCGCTATCCGTATGGCTTTCCGCGACATTTGTGGATGCTGTTGGGCGAGCAGTTGCCCGCCAGATTCTGTGCCTGGCTGCAGCGCCACACCGGCGCGATTGTATACAACCAGGCAGACTTCGGCTTGTGGTCGGCAGATTCGCCTTCGGGAGCGGCCGTCGGTTATCGGGGACCAGAATTGCTGAATGCCTTGCGCGAGGGGCAGGTCGTGCCAGCGCGGCACCCTCTGCGCTTCGATGCCCGCGGCGCATTTTTGGCGGACGGCAGTACCCTCGAGCTGGACATGGTCATCATGGCGACGGGTTATCTGCCCGTGCTGCACAAGTATCTGGACATTGAAATGCAATTCAGCCGCGAACAGTATGCGCTGCCCGGTGGCTGCGATTGGGATATCGGACCGAATGGCGTGCGCGGCTGGCCCCTGCGCGATACCAGTCAGCACAAAAATGGTCGGCAGGTGCTGGGACATCCGGGGCTATATCTGGTCGGCGTGTTTTATAAAGGCCGCGGCGCATTTTATAATATGGGTGTCGAAGCGCAGATCGCCGCCCAACAACTGCGCGCTTATCTGAAGCGGCGGCATTTCCCCATGGCTTCTCCATGCGCGGCGGCTATCTGAAGCTGAGCGCGGCGCTGTTTGGGCTGGCGCTGCTGGCGATTGCGCTGCGTTTTCTGCTGGCGGCGGCATTTCCCGCGTCTCTGGCGGCCTATATGACCTTGGAAACGGGCTTGCCCATCATCGTCGTGCACGACCTGACGCATAACTTGCAGAGGCGCTTGCCCGCCAACATTTTGACAGAGCCTGCTTTTTCGCCCGATGGCTCGCGGCTGGCTTTGACCCAACTGCTGCAATATGGCAGCGAAATTGTCGTCTATGACTTGCTGCGCGACCGCGAAACCAGCTTGACGGCCTTCCTCGCCATCGCCGAGTCGCCCGCATGGTCGCCCGATGGCTCGCAGATCGCATTCTCCAGCAACCAGTCCGGCGCTGCCAGCATCTACCTCGTCCAGCCGGACGGAGCTGGTTTGCGGCGCATCACCGCGTCTGGCGCAGGCGACCGCGAGCCAGACTGGAGCCCCGATGGCCGGTCGCTGGTCTTCACCTCCAATCGCGGCGGCAGCTGGGATTTGTATACACAGGAGCTGGCAAGCGGCAGCTTGCGGCAACTGACAAGGCATCGCGCGCCGGATAATTCACCCGCCTGGTCGCCAGATGGCACGCGCATCGCCTTTGCTTCGCGCCGGGATGGTGCCTCGGGCATCTACTTGCTGTGGCTGGACAGCCTGCAAGTCGAGCCGCTGGTGGTGGATACGCGCTATGACAGCCTGCCACAGTGGACGCCGGATGGCCGGGCAATTACATTTGCGCGCTCGGTGGACGGCTCGTCGCGGATAATGCGCGTGGATGTAAACACTGGCGCGCTGACCCGGCTGAACCTGGGCGGGCTTGATGCCGATGCCCTGGCCTGGTGCTGTTGATTAAACAAATCACCCCCCTCGGTTCCCCCGACAGGTCAGGGGGAGGCAAATCACCCCCCCCTCGGTCCCCCCGACAGGTTAGGGGGAGGCTCATCACCCCCCTCGGTCCCCCCGACAGGTCAGGGGGAGGCTCATACCTAGACTCCCCTCCCTGACTCGTCGGGGAGGGGCTGGGGGAGGGGTTTGACTCCCCTCCCTGACTCGTCGGGGAGGGGCCGGGGGAGGGGTTTGACTCCCCTCTCCAACCAGCTGGGGAGGGGCTGGCGCGCTGGCTATTGGTTCTTCTTGCGCGCGAACGATGGCGGATCGGTATGGCGGATTTCGGTAATGTGAATCCAGTCTTCGGAATGTTCCTCGACCAGGTAAATGCCCGGGATGGTGATGATGCTGATGATCACCCGCACGATGGTCACGCCAATGAAGAGCTCCAAGAATCGGTCTACCGAGACAGAGCCCGCCAGCGCCAGGAACAGGAAGAGCATGCGGTCCAGCGGGATGCTGATGATGTTGCTGGCCAAGACGCGCCCCCATTGATTGCTTTGCCCGAAGCGCTGCACCCAACGCGTATAAATCTCGGTATCGACCAACTGGCTGATCACCGTTGCCAGCACAGCTGCCAGCAAAAAGCGCCATTCTGGCGTCAGCAGTTGGCCAAGCGTGATGCGTTCGGCTTCGCTCATCTCTGGCGGCAGATCGGCGATGATGGCGAAGAATGCTTGCACGACCAGGTAAATCACGGCGCCAGCGATGATGAGTGTGCGTGTGACATGCGGTCCCGCCAGTTTGTGCGCCATATCGCGCAGGGTGAAAGTGAGCGGATAGACGATTGAGAAGCCATCGACGGCGATTCCAAACAGAATCAAATTGCGCAAAACGGCTATATCGGCGACCATCTGCGCTGCCACATACCCAACGCTCACCAGAATCAGAATATGCAGATTACGGATGGACATGACTCACCTCGCTGCTGTTATTTAGCTGCCTTTCATTCTAACACAACCAGTCACAGCCGCTGGCTATGTCTTTGCCTCCGCTGCAAACATAGGTGGGCAGCTTAGGCAAGATCGTGCTTGTGGCGCGCTTCTGCCGAAAGCAGCCGTTGCTTGCGTTCAATGCCCCAGCGATAGCCACCGAGCTGCCCATCTTTGCGCAGGACGCGATGACAGGGGATGACCAGGGCGACCGGATTGCGCGCGCAAGCCTGTGCCACAGCGCGAGTCGCTTTGGGCTGGCCGATGGCCGCGGCAATATCGCTGTAGCTGCGCGTCTCGCCGAGCGGGATGGCTTGCAAGGCTGCCCAGACTCGATGCTGGAAAGCTGTCGCGCGCAGATCCAACGGCAAGTCCAGCGCTGGCTGCCAGCCTTCTAGCCAGGCGATGACCTGCGAAGTCCAACCGCCCAAGCCTTCATCGTCGCGCAGCCGCTTGGCTTTGGCGAATTCGTTTTCGAAGTCTGCGAGTAGCTCGGCGCTTTTGTCGCCCAGGCTCAGCTTGCAGAGGCCGCGCTCGGTCGCGCCAACCAGCAACCAGCCCAATGGACAGGGCAGCACGCTGTAGAGAATCGTCAAACCCGCGCCACGTTGACGGTAGGCTGTGGGCGTCATGCCGAGCTGCTGGTCGCTGTGTTCGTACAAGCGGCTTGTCGAGCTGTAGCCGGCGGCATAGATGGCATCGGTGATGCGCCTGCCACCCCGCACCTCTGCCTTAAAAGCCTCCAGCCGCAGCTTCGCCACATATTCGCGCGGTGTAAAGCCGGTCGCGCGTTTGACTATGCGCTGCAAATGCCCGGGGCTGAGGTGAAAGCGCTCGCCCAGTTGCGCCAGGCTGATGCTTTCGGGCTGTGCCGAGCGCAGATAATCACATACTTGCGCTGCCAGGTGGCTGTTTTGCTTTGGGATTGCTTCGCCAGTCATCGTCGCGTTCTCCGTTTTGCCTGCGCTGCCAATAGCTTGGCACACCGACACGCGCGCGACACTCCGATTCTTGCGGACTCGCCGGCGAGCTGGCTATTCGCCCCAAGTATCGATGAAATCTTCGCGCTCCACACCCAGCCCATCGGCGACGCGATTGATGTAATTGAAGAAGCCGATGACTTGAGTCGCATCGTGAATGGCTGTGTCGTCCCAGCCGGCCTGGCGCAGTTGCTGGATATCTGTCTCGTCCATGGCGGTTGGTCGCAGAGTCAGTTTTTCGGCATAAGCGCAGAGGGCGCGGTCTGCTTCGTCCAGCTTTGCCGCGCGCCAGTCATGGGCGATCGCGTGGACCAGGGCATCGGCGGCTTCGTCGGACAGCTCGGTGACCTCGGCACGGAGGTCATGCGCATGCGACTGAATTCAGTAGTGGCAGTCGTTGGCGCGGCTGACGACAACCGCCAGCATCTCGCGCTGCGCCCGCGACAGGGGAGAAGCGGCAAACATGGCAGCGCCATAGAAGTCCATCGCCGCCTTCATGACCCGCCCGTTGAGCGACATAATCTGCACGATATTCCAGACGCGTCCGGCGCGGGCCACAGCTTTTTCGAGCTCGCGCTTGACGAGGCCCGTGGCGTTCTCGATGGTTATTTGTTTGATGTAGGGCATGGTGCTATCTCGCTAGATAAGTTCGGGCGGTTGGATGCAACCGTCGCTGACGAGTTCGGTTGGATCAGGATAGTCGGGCGGGATGCCGGGCGCGGTCACGGGTTCGCCTGCTTCGATTCTATCGGCGACTTCAAAGTTAAGCGCCAGCAACTGCTCTAGGATGTCCGCGTCGGGGTCGAAGCCGTAAGCGGCGAGCACAGCTTCGTCGAGCGCTTTGTGGAGGTCGCGCAAGGGGTTTGCGCCGGGCTGCTCCAGCGTGCGATACATGTCGCGGAGGGTTAGTTTCGACTCGTCTGTTGCCATGCGCTGGCGGCGGAACTCGTGCAATGCGCGTCCGGCCAAGGCGACTGTCTTTACTTTTGCGGGGTCGGGCTGCTGGGGGAAAGGGAAGGTCTCAAATAACTTTGCAACGTATTCTGCTCCATAATTCAATGTCCCGCGACGACCTCCACCAAGCTTCCACCACTCACAATGCAGCACCGAATGTAGGATACCGAATGTATAATCGTCATCAAAAATAAAGGCCTGAATCCTGTCGGCAATCACAATTTCACGGGAAACGAAGTCGAATACGCGATACGTGGCTGCACGTGATGTTAATATGTAACGCTTGAGATCTTTCTCACGCAGTGCTCTTGCTAAGTCTGATCGTGCTCTATGGTGTTGCCACCACTTCTTCAGTACATTCTGGTATTCTCGTTTTGGGGTAGCGCTGGGATTTCGCTCAAGCGCTTTTGAATTCCTTTCTATTTCCTCTGCGGCCTTGTGTTTTCGAAAAGGTAATACCTTGTTTCGTACACGCCTAAAAGGTGCCGAAAATGCACTTGAATCTACTATGTCCAGGCTTTTGAAGTCTATCACGTACTTTCTGGGAGCACTTAGTGGAATCGACAAGTAGTCTTCTCCATTCAAATACGGTAGCACAACACTTTTATTCCTTTCGTCTCCTTGTAAGAACTGCTGGGCAACGTCTACCTCAATCAAAAATCCAGGATTGTAACCCGTGGTTTGTCCTTGAAACGAAGATTTCGGCTCTCGGTTGCACGCTAAAGAAAGTGCGCCAGTTATGTCGGTATACTCCGAAAGAGAACTACTTATTCGAGTCAGCAAAAATTGGTTAAATTGGTACTCACCATTCTCATT
>JAJDZQ010000141.1 GCA_022824565.1 Anaerolineae bacterium
GGGGAGGGGTTGGCTACCCTCTCCGTCTTGACGGGCAGGGGTATAAGGAGACCACCGAAACACTATGCAACTGCCATCCAAACTGGGCGCGGCGCAGCGCCAATCGCTGGTCGACTCGCGTTTCATCGACTTCCTCACCAAGAGCTGGTCGTACTTCTTCCTGCTGGGCTTGGTGATCTTTTTCTCGCTCACGGGGATGGGCTTCTTCTCCGTTCGCAACTTCGCGTCGATCTTGACGACCAGCACGTTGATCATGCTAATGTCGATCGGCCAGACCTATGTCGTCATCACAGCCGGCATCGACTTGTCAATTGGCTGGACGGTCGGCTTGTCATCGGTGACCACGGCGCGGGTCATGCGCGACCTGGCCGATAGCGGCAACGATGTCGCCTATGCCATGCTGGTGGGTGTCTGCGCCGGTCTGCTGGTGGCGTTGATCCCGGGCTTGGTCAACGGCGTGCTGGTGGCAAAGATCAAAGTGCCGCCCTTTATCGCCACCTTGGGCATGTTTGGCATTGTGCGCGGCGCGGCATTCCTGCTCACCGATGGGCAACAGGTGGTGCGCGGACTTTCCGCAGAACTGCGCGAGGCGCTGCGGATGATCGGCAACGGCAGTGTGCTCTATTACATCCCCGACCGCGGCCTGGAGTGGTTCGCGCTGCCACCCGACCTGCCGCCCCAACAGTTGCGGTTGGTCAGCCAGCTATTGCCGTATCCCGTCATCATCACGGCGCTGGTGGTGCTGGTCTTCGCATTTATCTTGGCGCGCACGAAATTCGGACGACACACCTATGTCATCGGCGGCAGCGAAGAAGCGGCGCGGCGATCGGGCATCAATGTCGATAGACACTTGATCATCATCTATATCATCTGTGGCTTGACGGCGGGCATCGCGGGTGTTTTGCACCTGTTTCGCTTCACGGCTGGCGCGCCCCAGGCCGGTGAGGCGGCGCTGCTGTCATCGGTAGCGGCGGTTGTCATCGGCGGGACGAATCTCTTCGGTGGCGAAGGCGATATCATGGGCGCGGTGGTCGGCTCGCTGATTATCGCTGTGTTGCAGACCGGGCTGGTGATTCTGAATATCGACTCGATCTGGCAGTTCATCGTGGTCGGCGTGGTCATCATCATCGCCGTGCTGGTCAACCAACTGCAGGCGGCGCTGGAAAGGTTCCAGTCCAGTGCATAGCGCAAATTCTGAACCACCGAGTGCACCAAGCGGGGTGCAGCCCCTACACACCGTGCAAAATGGGGGTATCCAATGCCTGAACCCGTCTTGACAGCGCGCGGCATCAGCAAGCACTTCGGTGGCTTGACAGCCGTGGACGATGTCGACTTTGAAGTGAGCGCGGGCGAAGTCGTGGCCTTGCTGGGCGACAATGGCGCTGGCAAATCAACATTGATCAAGTGCATCTCTGGCGTGTATCGGCCCGAAACAGGCGAAGTCAGCTTCAAAGGCGCCGACATCACCGGGCACGCCCCCGCCGATATCCGCCAGCGCGGCATCGAGACCATCTATCAAGACCTGGCGCTGGCAGAAAACCTCGATGTCGGCGCAAATGTCTTCCTGGGCAAAGAGCTGACGCGGCGTCTGCTGGGATTGCTGTCGGTCACCGACGACCAGCGCATGCGCAACGAAGCGGCAGGTGCCCTCGACCAACTGGATATTCATATCCCGTCATTGAAACAAAAGCTGGTCAATCTGTCCGGCGGGCAGAGACAAGCTGTCGCCATCGCGCGCGCGCTCTATTGGCAGGCACAGCTGATGATTATGGACGAGCCAACCGCCGCTCTGGCTGTTCCCGAGCAGCGCAAGGTGCTGGCGCTCATCCGCTCTCTGCGCGAAAGCGGCATACCGGTCATTTTGATCAGCCACACCCTGCACGATGTCATGGCCGTGGCCGACCGGCTGGTGATCATGCGGCGCGGACAAGTGGTAGCCAATATCCCACGTGCCGAAGCCAGCGAAGAACTCGTCGTGCGGCACATCGTCGGCGCGGCTTAGCCTCTATCTCCCCATCCCCCGACCCCTTAGCCCCAGAACGAGGGGAGCGGACATGTTTGATTCTACCCCATCCCCAGCCCTTCCCCGTATCAACAGGGAAGGGTGCCTCGTCGAGAAACCTGTGCGTTTATTGCTTATCTGCAAGAAATCGAGCATCAGAATTCAGCTTCTCTGAATGGCTCCCCCTCCCTGATGCTTCGGGGAGGGGGTTGGGGGGTGGGGTAGTCCCTCACATGCGCTCCCTTGGAAACCTGTCCTGTCCTCCGCTGGCTTGCCGGGGGTGGGGTTGGTCTTGGGACTTGCGCGATTTTCCAAAGGTGTCCGCTACTCAGCCCCAGAACGAGGGAGGGGGAGTTTGCCCAACGATTCCACCGAATATAAGCCCCTCCCTCATTTTGGGGGAGGGGTTTGGGGTGGGGGGCTTGTTGATTGGGAGAGAGGTTTGGGTGGAGGCATAACCTGCGCTACAATAGCGGCAGTTGACGCTCGTTGATGGTGCAGGGTACATGCAAAACGACAGACGCATCCGGCAGTTGGTCATCGCTGTCCTGCTGGTGATTTTGGCGCTGGGCTTGCTCAGCCTGGTGTCCACCGCGCTACAATTGATTGTGCCGCTGGCGCTCATGGGTATCGGCGGATTCGCCTTCTACAAAATCGTCCTGGAAGGCCGCGACCAACCCGCAGCCATGTCCGACGAATTAGCCGAATCCAGCCGGGCAAGCGAGCCGTTGTCCGATGCCGGTTTTCAAACCGCCGCTGACCAGAGCGATGCAGAAGCTGATTTGGCGCGCGAACGACTCAGCGCGATAGACCGGGCGCGCAGCGACTACCTGGAAGCCGCCACGCCAGCCCAGGAAGTGCTCGACCACATGCGCTCGCGCAAGCAACGGCAGGGAAAAGGCGACGCGCCATGATGCTGCTGTCGGTCAATTTCGGGCAGCTGCAGGCTGTCGATGCGAATGGGCGCCAATACCAGACGGGCATCTACAAATCCGCGCAGATGGGGCAGATTTGGCTGCGCAGGCTGGGCTTGCAAGACGATGCGCAAGCCGACCTGAATGCCCACGGCGGACCCGACCGCGCCATCTATTGCTATGCGCACGAAAATTACGCCTATTGGTCGGCGCAATTGCAGCGGCGCAACTTCCGCTATGGACAATTTGGCGAGAACCTGACCACGCTGGGCCTCTTGGAAAGCCGGGTCTGCATCGGTGATATCTACCAAATCGGCGGCGCTCGCATCCAGGTCTCACAGCCGCGCGTGCCCTGTTACAAGCTGGCGGACAAAATGGGCATCGCTGGTTTTGAGAAAACATTCCTGGCTGCCAACCGTCCGGGCTTTTATGCCCGCGTCTTGCAAGAGGGGCGGGTCGAGGCTGGCGAACCCATCGTGCTTGCAGAACGCGACCCGGCCCGATTGACAGTGGCACAGGTCAACGCCGCGCTCTACCTGGACAAATCCGACCGCGCTACCGCCCAATGCGCCGTGAACCTGGCGGCGCTTTCACCGGGCTGGCGGGCCAGTTTTGAGAAGCTGTTGTCCGCTTCTGCTTGAGCAAACACAGCGAGGGCATGCGCAAGCGGCAAGCCTGCAGCGCACCCAGAAACGAGCAATTGTGGCACAAATAGTCTCGCCAGATGTCTCGGAGTGGGGTGTACGCCAAACCCTGAGGCACGCCCTTCAACCCCGGATGTTGCTGCGCAGCGTCCTGGCGAGCGCGATTATTTGGATACTCATGGCGAGCGCGATACCTGCATACGCCGGGCTGATCTTCCGCGGCAAGCTGTCTGGCTATTTTGCCGCCGGGCTGGCCATCGTCCTCGTCAGCGAAATTGTCACCATTCTCATCACCGCGCTCTTCAGCTCAGATCATGCCACGCAGGTCGTGACGCAAAGCCCCACGGCGGTGATTCAGGGCTTGATCGCCGCCAGCGTGGTTGGCGCATTGCCGCCCGAGCTACCGCCAGACGCGCTGTTTGCGACTGTGTTTTTGGTCATCGTAATCTCGTCTGCGCTTGCCGGGATCTTTCTGGCGCTTTTGGGCATGGCGCGCGCCGGAGACCTGATCCGCCATATCCCCTACCCGATCGTGGGCGGCTTTATGGCGGGCCTGGGTTGGCTGATATTCATTGCCGGCTTCATGGTTCTGTTCGACCTCAGAATCAACGCAGCCTCTTTGCCGCTGTTGCTGGTGAGTGAATCTGTATCGCTCTGGCTACCGGCTATGGCGCTCGCCTTGTGCATCATGGCGCTGCGCATGCGCATAAAAAGCGCCCTGATCATGCCAGGCGTCATCATCGCCTCGGTCAGCCTGTTTTACTTCTGGGCAACAATTGCCGTCGGCGATATGGAAACAATCACGGCGGCGGGTTGGCTGTTGCCCAATGTATCCAACGCGTTGAGTTGGACACTGCCCGATCTTGCCGCCATCGCCGAGATCAACCCGGCTGTTGTGGCGGCCAGCGCCGGCGATGTGTTGACCTTGATTGTCGTATTAACATTGAACCTGTTTCTGCGAGCCAGCGCCCAGGAAATCATCGTGAAGCGGGAGCTGAACCTGAACCGCGAATGTATTGTCAATGGCGTCGCCAATGCTGTCTCCGCAGTTTCTGGGGGCGGCGTCGTGGCGTATCACGCGCCTATATCTTCCTCGCTGGTAGAAGCGATGCGAGTCAATGGCCGGCTGGTGTGCTTCATCCTGGCCGGCATGTTCACGCTGACTCTCCTGATAGGCGGCTCCGTCTTCGCTTTGATCCCGCGCTTTCTCCCCGCTGGCTTGTTGATGTACTTCGGTTTGCAATTCATGAAAGAGTGGTTGGTCGAAAGTTGGAGGAAGCTGCCGCGGCAAGATTACCTGATTGTCGCAATCATCGCGCTGGCGACCGCGCTGCTGGGCTCCCTGCCCGGCATCGCCATCGGCCTGGTCGGGGCGATTGTGGCTTTTGTGCTGGAATACAGCCGGATGGAGGTCATCAAACAGGAATACACAGGGCGCTTCCACCGCAGCAATCTCGACCGCTCGTTCTCGCAGAACCAGTTGCTGCAAAAGGAAGGCGACAAAATCCTCATATTGCGCTTGCAGGGTTTCATCTTTTTTGGCACCGCCTACCGCTTTTACGAACATGTCAAATCGCGCATCTCGGGCGCAGACAGCCGCATCCGGTTCATGATTCTCGATTTCAAATCTGTGCGCGGGTTTGATGTGTCAACGATTGTCGACTTCCAAAAGCTGAAGAGGTTGACGGACGAGAAAGGCATCGAGTTGCTGGTTTCGAGCGCATTGCCCCATTTGCAGCGGCTGCTGGCTGACGGAGCGCTCACCACGAGCGACCAAGCCAAGCCCGCTACCTTCGACGACCTCGATCACGCGCTGGAATGGTGTGAAAGCGCGCTTCTGAAAGAACACAATCTGCAGGCTGCCGCGCGCGTCACTGTGGCGCAGCAGCTTACGGAACAGACAAATATCGGCGGGCGCGACCTGGATGCCTTGCCCAAGTATCTGGAAAGAATGGAAGCCAAAGCAGGCGACACGATCTTCAAGCAAGGCGATGCTGCCGATGCCATGTACTTCATCGAATCGGGTCGCGTCGATGTGCTTTTGCAAGTCGAGGACGAGCGAGAATTGCGCCTGCGCAGCATGACAGCCGGCGTCGTGATTGGCGAAGTCGGCTTTTATCTGGGCAAGGCGCGCACGGCTTCCATAATCGTGACCGAAGGCGGCATCTTGCAGCGGCTGAGCCACGAGGCGCTGCGCCAAATGGAAGCGACAGACCCGCAAACAGCTTCGGCGATCCATGTGCTAATCGCCAGCATCTTGTCCGATCGGCTCTCGACGACCAATCGACTCGTCCAAGAATTGGTGGACTAAGTCGCTGTCGTTTCTGCAGCGGCAGCGCAGATTCCGCCTGCGAGGCCATGCGCGTCAATTCTCATAATCCCGGCCATAGTCCATATTCGGGATGGGGCTGGTGCTGCTCCAGCCGCCATCGACCACCAACGACTGCCCGGTGATCTGGCTGGAACCCGGCGCTGCCAAAAACAATACCGCATTGGCGATATCGGCTGTCTGGATGGCTTGCCCAGTCGGCACCAGCGCCGCCCAGGTCGCTTCATAATCGGGATCGTCGTCCAGGTTGCGCGGCGTGATAACAGCGCCCGGCGCCACGCAATTGATGGTGATGCCATGCGGGCTGAGCTCCAGCACCAGGTTGCGCGCCAGCATCTCCAGCGCCGCTTTGGTCATGCCATAGGCGCTAAGGTAAGGGACAGCTTGGTGCCCGGTGACCGATGACATCAGCACGATGCGCCCGCCGCGTCCCTGTGCCCGAAAAAGCCGCGCCGCCGCCTGCGCCAAAAAGTAGCTGCCGCGCAAATTGACATTCATCACCCGTTCAAAGTCGGCGGGAGCATAGCTGAAGAAGTCGCCCCACGATGTCAGCCCGGCATTGCAGACGCAGATATCCAGCGCCCCGAATTCGTCAACTGCCCGCGCCACCAGCCCACGCACCAGTTCGATATCGGCGACATCGCCCGGCACAGGCAGGCAGCATCCGCCAGTCTGCTCGGCGATTGTCTCTGCGGCAACAGTTGCGCGCTCGGGCAAGATGTCATTGAGCAGCACCGACGCGCCCTCCAGGCAGAATTGGCGCGCCACTTCCCAGCCGATGCCTTCACCCGCGCCCGTTACGATGACGGTTTGGTTTGAAAAACGTTGCTGTTGCATAATCCATCTCGGTCATGTCAGCCGCTGCAGCCATTGTACCCACAAGAACGGGTGGAAGTGGCAATTTGCGTGTATTTGGCGCTTCA
>JAJDZQ010000172.1 GCA_022824565.1 Anaerolineae bacterium
CCATGGTCGCCGTGCCTTTGTTCCAGCCGCCTTCGATGCGCCGGTCGACATCGGTGATCTTGCCGCGAAAGAGCAGGAAACCGTCCACCGCCGCCCGCACCGCATCGACTGGATTGGCTTCGGCGCGGCGGGCGTTGCGCACCGTCACCCCGATATTTTCCGCCAGCGTGATGGTGCCATGGATAGACGCTTCTTTCAGCTGGCGCACGGTGGCGGAATAAAGCGCAATCATGCCTTCTGCGCCCATGTGCACCACGCAAGAACGGGCAAATGTTTCGACCCAGGCATTGCTCACCGTGTCCATCAACAGCACATTGCCACGTTCATCGGACATGGCGAAAGGGCTGGCGGTGATGCCATGCGCGGTGAAAATGGTCATCTGGATCTCGGGGAAAGCGCGCCCCATGCCATCGCAGTCGACCATGGGGATGCGCAGTCGAGCCGCGACATAGATGGGCATGACAGAATTCAGACCGCCCGCCTCGATGCTCATCGTGCCGCGGGGCTGGCGGCCCGAATATTTGCCCAGCGCTTGGAAGGCGCGGATCATGTCATCGCCGGCTGGCAATTTCTCCACGATGACGATGGGCGCGCCCATGCCAGCGGCTGGCACGATCAGGTCATCGTCGTCCAGCTCGTCCAACGTGTAGAGTTCGACCGGACCATACTGGCGGATGGCTTCGCGAGCCATGAGCTTGCCGACATAGGGATCGCCGCCGCCGCCCGTGCCCAGCACCGCAGCGCCCAGGGCGATGTCTTCGACAGCCGCTTCGTCAATGATGCGCATGTTGTCGTTATCCTTTTCTAAACACAGAGATTTCTTCGTCTGCCACAACCCCTCCCCCAGCCCCTCCCCGTCAGGACGGAGAGGGTGGCCAACCCCTCCCCCAGCCCCTCCCCGACGAGTCAGGGAGGAGAGTCCAGGTATGTGCTTCCCCCTGACTCGTCGGGGGGATTGAGGGGGGTGAACCCGTCGGGGGGACCGAGGGGGGGTGTTTATCGGCATCAGCCATAGCGTTCTTCCACCGGTACATAGTCGGTTTCATAACCAAAATAGGCGGGACCAACCAGTTCCAGCCCCTTGCTGGTGCGCCATTTTTCTGCGCAGGGGATGGCGATGATGGCCACGCGGAAGCCATAGCGCAGGCCCTCGGTGGTGATGGGTTCGCCGGTATCGACATCCAGCACGGCCAGCAGGTCGGGCACAGTCACTTTGAATTCGCCATCGATGCGCGCGGCCAGGTGTTCGTTTTGGAAGCTGAGCTGGAGGCGCTGCCCGGCATAGTCATCAATGCCTTCGATATGCGCGTCGCCTTTGGCAAAGCCGGCTTCGGTGCGGCGTTCTACATCGCCGATCTTGCCTTTGAAGATGAGGAATCCGCCCACTGCCTCGCGGATGGTTTCCACAGGTTCGGCTTCTTCGAGCCGGGCGCGGCGCACCACCTTGCCGATCTCTTCCGCCAACGTGATCGTGCCAGGAATAGCGGCTTCACGCAGTTGGGCGGCGGTGGCTGCATACAAGGCAATCATGGCCATCGCGCCCATATTCACCGTGACGCTGCGGGCGAAGGTCTCTGTCCACAGGTTGCTGATCGTTTCCATCAGCACGGTGTTGCCGCGTTCGTCAGACATGGCGAAAGGGGTGGATGAGATGCCATGAATGGTGTGCGTGACCATTTGCAGCTCGGGGAAAGCGCGCCCCATGCCATCGCAGTCGACCATGGGCACGCCCAGCCGCGCCGCCAGATAAATGGGCACGACCGAATTCAATCCGCCGGCTTCGATGCTCATGGTGGCTCTGACTGGTTTGCCGATGTATTTGCCCACCGAAAGGAAGGCGTTGACGATATCGTCGCCATTGGGCATTTTCTCGACCATCACGGTCGGCGCGCCCATCATGGCGGTTGGCACGACCAAATCGTCATCGTTCAGCTCGTCGAGCGTGTAAAGCTGCACAGGACCATAATCACGAATGGCTTGCCGCGCCATCAACTTGCCGATGTAGGGGTCGCCACCGCCGCCCGTGCCGAGGACAGCCGCGCCCAGTGCCAGGTCTTCCAGGACCGCTTCATCTATGATTCGCATAATTGCCCCCCGACCCTACATCTACCCCCCTCGGTCCCCCCATATCAATAGGGGGAAGGTTTCGCCTATCCCAACTTCGGGTTGCGTATAGCCGTTTCGGTTTACCGAGTCCGCTTGCCTTAGCTCCCCTCCCTGATGCATCGGGGAGGGGCCGGGGGAGGGGTTGATCGATAAATGTGATTGAATGTTGCATATCAACCACCCACCAGATCGCCGATGGCTTTGACCATGATGCGAGTGGCATTGCCGGGCAGGTAGGCCAGGGGCACTTCTTCGACATCGACGATTTCGATGCTGCTGGGGTTTGCGCCGGCATTCACTGCGCGCTCGCTGGCTTCGGCTTTGGCTTGGTCGAGCGCGTCATCGCGGCTCATCTCTGCCAGAGAAAAGATGCGGTCGCATTCGCCGCCGACCTGGGCGATTGCCGCGCCGATGGCATTGGCGACCGGGAAGTGGTCGGGCTTGATGATCTCGCTCGCGCCTTCGATATCGCCAGTGACCAGGATGCTGCCGCCGCCGACCACGATGACCGGCACCGGCGTCGCGCTGGTTTTCATGCGGTCGACGGCAATGGCGATCATCTCCATGATGCGTTCCTGAACGGCAGAGACGAGGCCGCCATCGAGCTGGCTCACAGCGCTCGCGTCGCCAATATCTTCCGCACCACCCGCCACGATTATATCGGTGGCTGTCAGCACATCGCCGCCGAATACCAGCGCCTTGCTGGTGAGTTCATAGCCGACGCTCTGGGGACCGACTTTGATCTGCCCCCATCCCCCGGCCCCTTCCCCCACCCGGAGGGAAGGGGAGTTTTTCGTTTTTGAAGTCCCTCCCTCTTTATGGGGGAGGGATTTAGGGTGGGGGCTGACCAAGCTCCCCCCACCCAGGCCAATGGAATAGGTATCGGGCATGCGAAAGTTGGTGCGCACGCCGCCGATATCGACAGCCAGCGCCGCGGGCCGCGGGAAGCCATGCTGCAAGACGCCGATGTCGGTTGTCGTGCCGCCCACATCGACCACGATGGCATCGCGCAAGCCACTGAGAAATGCCGCGCCGCGCATGCTGTTGGTCGGACCCGATGCGAATGTCAGCACCGGGTATTCTTTGGCGAAGTCGGCATTCATCAAGGTGCCGTCATTTTGGCTGATATAGAATGGCGCGCGGATCTGCAGCTCGTCCAACGCCGCTTTGAAGCCATCCACAGTGCGCGCCGCCAAGCCACGCAGGCAGCTGTTCATGATCGCGGCGTTTTCGCGCTCCAACAGGCCGATGCGCCCGATTTCGCTGCTGAGCGTGATATTGGCGTCGGGGATGGCTGCGCGCACGATATCGGCCGTCTGTTCCTCGAATGTGGCGTTAACCGGCGAAAACACGGAGGAAATGGCGATGGCATCCAAGCCCGCATCGCGGATCCTGGCGGCGATTTCGCGCACTTCATCGGGCTGGTAGGCGCTGATTTCGCGCCCGTCAAATTCGTGTCCGCCGTGCGCCAGGTGCGCTTCTCCGCCGACCAATTCGCGCAGGTCATGAGGCCAATCGACCATGGGCGGCAGGCAGACTGTCGCCGGCAAACCCAGGCGGATGCAGGCCGTGGGAGTCAGCCGCTTGCGTTCGACAACCGCGTTGGTGAAGTGGGTCGTGCCGATCATGACGCCGTCGATGGCAGCGGTGTCTATCCCGGTGTCGGCGATGACCTCGCGCATGGCTTTGGCGATGCCCTGCGAGACATTGGCCGTGGTGGGCGTTTTGGTCGAGCTGACGACAGTCGCGCCATCCATCAAGACGGCGTCGGTGTTCGTCCCGCCGACATCGATTCCGATTCTCATGGTTTATTCTCCCGTGGTGATTACTTTGTGAGCAGCACACATCTCAAGCTCATGGCAGTCCCATTCGCTCATGAACTTCTCGCGGCGTCTGGCTGGCCAACCAGCCTCGTTCCATGCTGAAAATCTCGAGTTCCAGCCCTCTCTTCAGATCGGTAATGACTGCATATTCCGCATAGGGGTCGACATCCCAATAAAACTCGAGCTGCTTCTCTTCCGCTCTGATCTCGCCTTCCCAGCCCACAATCACCAGCCCGGCCGCATGATCGTAGTGGTGGGATGCTTCATGAATGAGCGTGCTGCACAGGATCATATAGTCTACGCTGCGACCCTCGCCACGAAAAGCATGGCTTTGCGACAAGTAAATAGCGCGCTCGGCCAATCTGGCGAAGCTGGCTCCGTACAAGGTGCTCTGCCCGATTTTGTTCGTCCCGTTAATCACATACGCGTACCAGGCGGGCGCGCGGCGTCCCAGCCAATCCAGCGCGTTATTGACACGGCGAACAAAAGCCTCTGCGCCTTCGATAATCGGACGTTGCGAGGCGACCACAGGAGATTGCGCTGCGGCTGGGCACTGGCCCTGCTGATAGGCCCAATAGCCGTCCGTCCACTCCGCATCGGTATGGCACTGGCGGTCGACAAAGCAGCAGTTGTCCACCTGTGCGGGCGCGTTGCTCGTGGCCTGCGATTGCGCTGGCGCGGCGCACTGCCCATGCTGGAACGCCCAGTAGCCATCCGTCCATTCCTGGTCAGTTTGACATTGCCGGTCGAGGCCGCAGCAATTGTCCACCTGCGCCGCTGCTAGCCCGCACAGGCTACACAAGACGAACAAGATTGCGCATGCGCTGGCCTTCATTGGCAGATTCCATTTTGAACAGTTGTCATGGAGTTTGCCTCAGCTTCTTATGTGTGTCTTCTACTAGCATTCACATAGATCGGCAACCATCCATCTGCGCCTGCGCGATCGCATCGCTTGCGGCCTATCAAAACCTAGATGCCCGCGCGCGCGTGGTAATCGGCGACCGAAGCCCGCAGCCAGCCCACATCTGGGGATTCGGGCCAGATGGATTCGATGACATCCAGGCGCGCTTCTTCGCAATCGGCTTCGTTGCGCCAGCTATTCACTTGTGTATAGGTACGCTGCTTGATGGCGTGGCAGGCTTCATGCGTGATGCC
>JAJDZQ010000140.1 GCA_022824565.1 Anaerolineae bacterium
GGGGGTGGTGCTCGCCTATTCCCAATCGATGACCATGCCCAGCGCGTTTCTGTCCCATTCCGCCAGGTGATCATAGGCTTGCGCGAAGTCTCGCCAGGCATAGCGATGCGAAAGCAACGGCGCGACATCGACACGGTCCGCCGCCAGCAGCTGCAAACACAGCGCCTGTTCGTTGCGCTTGGTCCAATAGCCGGGGCTATTTTCGTGCATGGGACGCGCGCTTTCGTGCCCGCCGATAATGCGCACTCCTTTCTTGTGCACATCGCGGTAAAAATTGACGCCGTCGCTTTCGCCGCGAGTACTGCCCAGCAGCACGACTCGTCCGCCAGCCGCCGCCAGTTGACATGCGCGCGCAACCAGCTGTGGCCTGCCGGTCGCTTCGATGACGACAGCTGGCGCAGCGCCATCCAATGCCCGCCGCACATCGTCGTCAAGCGACTCGCTGCTGATGATGACAGCATCCGCGCCGACCTGCCGGGCGATCTCCAGCCGCCGCGCATCGACATCTACGCCCAGCACCGGCAGTCCGCCCGAAAGCTGCGCCAAACGCATAGCGAGCATGCCGACCAGGCCAGCGCCCAAAACCAGAACCGCTTCGCCCAGCTCGATGCGGGCTTTGCGCACAGCTTGCATGGCGATGGCGAGCAACTGAAAGAAGGCCGCCCTGTCATCTGGCAACTGTGCCGGCGCTTTGTGGCAGTCGCGGGCATTCATCAGGGCGTGCGAGGCATGCTGCGCCGTGCAAGCGACGCGATCGCCGACTTGCAACGAATCCACAGCTGCTCCACAAGCCATGACATCGCCGACGAAGCTGTAGCCGGGATAAAGCGGAAAAGGCACATGGGTATTGGGCAGGTCGAGCAAGAAGGCGCGCTCGGTGCCGGGGCTGATCAACGTCCGCCGCGCCCGCAGCAACACTTGGCCCGCCGCCGGCTCTGGCAGGTCGAATGCCTGCAGCGCGACCACCCCCGGCGCTGTTACGACCGCCCGCTGCCCGCCGGTCATTTCATGCCAGTGGTGGCGATGCCGGTGGTGATGAACCGTTGCAAAATAGCGAAGACCAAGGTGATCGGCAGCAAGGTCACGACGGTCATGGCCAGCACATAATGCCACTGAATCTGCAGCTCGCCCTGAAAAGCATTCAGCCCGACTTGCAGGGTGAAGTAGTCGTTTTGGCTTAGCACGATGAGTGGCCACAAGAAGTCATTCCAACGCCACATCACCGAGAATATGGCCAGAACCGCCAACGCGGGCCGAGCCAGAGGCAAGATAATGCGCCAATAGATGTGCCACTCGCTGGCGCCATCGATGCGCGCGGCATCCAGCAGCTCATCGGGGATCGTCAACATATATTGGCGCAGCAAAAAGATGCCGGTGGGTGTGGCCGCGCCGGGGATGATGACGCCCCACAAATTGTTCTTCCAGCCGATGCTCGTGATAACCAAAAAGACCGGCACCAAAATGACTGTGATGGGAATCATCAAAGTCGAGATAAAGAGCACGAAGATGGCATCGCGGCCTTTGAATTGATATTTACTCAGCGCAAAAGCCGCCATGCTGTTGATGACCAGGGTGATGGCGGTGGCGACGCTGGTTACGATGATGCTGTTCTTCAAGTAGGTGAAGAAGTCGAAATTGTCCAGCTCTATCAGCGGATCGAGATAATTCTCCCAAGCCAGCTTGACTTCTTCGACCGGTGTCCGTTGGCGAATGTTGACCTTGATTTCGCCGGCATCGGGATTGGCGGGGTCGATCATGCGCGCCTCGATACCCACGCGGCGGACTTGCGCCATTTCTTGAGTCGTGCCGTCTTCCAAAGTCACTTCGTAGAGCGGCAACATTTTGTCGAAGCCGGCCACCTCTACCTGGACTTGCTGATAGGGCAGCAGTGGCGGCGGATATTTGACCAAGCCCGCTTGCGTTTTGAAAGACGATGCCACCAGCCACAAGACCGGACCAAACATCAATATCGTGCCGATTGTCAGATACAAATAGGTCAACAAATCGGAGGTATCGGGACGACGGCGTCCACGACGGTTGGCCAAGAATTGCGAGATAGTCATGCGCTCGGCTGCCATAATCCGCTTCCTAAGCCAGGCTCGACTGGTTGCCCAGCCGCAGTTGCAGCAAAGTCAAGATCAGCAAGGTGATGCCCAGCACCATGGAGGCAGCTGCCGACAAGCCAAAAAGCTGAATCTGGCTGGAAAAGCCGGTCGTATAGATATATTGCACGAGCAGCTGTGTGCGCGTGCCCGGGCCACCGCCAGTGAGCACATAAATCTGGTCGAACATCTGCACAGCGCGGATCAACGCAAGCACCAGCACCACAAACATGGTCGGCATCAACAGCGGCATGGTCACGAAACGAAAGTCTTGCCAGTTGTTTGCGCCGTCTATCGAGCTGGCTTCGTAGAGCTCGGGCGGGATAGACTGCAAGCCAGCCAGCAGAATCAAGGTATAAAAGCCCATCAACGCCCAGACGCTGACGAATACCACCCAAAACAGCGCCCAATTCGGGTCCAGCAGCCAGCGCGTGCTTTCGCCGCCGAAGATCTCTACGATGGCATTGAGCACGCCTTCGTGCTGCAAGACCCACTTCCAGATCAAAGCGACCACCACCGGCGACAGCAGTACAGGATAGAAGAAGACGCTACGAAAGAAGCCGCGCGCCACGATCTTGCGATTCAATACCAGCGCCGTCATCAGCGAAAAAACCACGATGCCGCTGACCTGGAAGATCACGAACTGGATGGTGTTGAAGATGCCGCGCCAAAACAGATCTTCCTGGCAGCTGTTGGGCGAGAGGAAATCGCCACAATCGAAGAGATTGTCGAAGTTGCCCAAGCCGATGAAAGGCCGGTCTTCGGGGAAGAGCTTCGTGCCGCCCGTCATGGCGTAATAAAAGTTGAGCAGCATGGGGAACAAAACAAAAATGCCAAAGATGAGCAAGTTTGGCAGTACGAAGAAATAGCCCATCTTGTCGATGCCGATGCGCCGCTGGAAGGGTGTCAGCACGCGGTCGACCACTGTGACCAGCAGCAGCAAGATCGGGCGTGTTAGCGGATCGAGGATGCTCAAAAGGCGCAAGAGATTGCCTTTGCGTAGGCTCCCCCCACCCCCGGCCCCTTCCCCCACTTAGGAGGGAAGGGGAGAAACGAACTCAAAGTCGAGCGCTTCAAGTCCCTCCCCATTTTTGGGGTCGCGTAGACACTGACCCGCCGGGGAGGGATTTAGGGTGGAGGCAATTAGCCTTGTTCGGCCAGCGCGGTATCAATATCGTCCTGGATGCGCGCGATGGCTTCATCCAAGGTCAGTTCGCCCACCATCGCCTGCGTCAGACGATCGCGAGCCGCGTTGAAGACCGTGCGGTTGTTGCCATAGGCTTGCAGGTCGAAGGCGGTCTGCTCGAGCGTGCCGACCTGCCCGACAAAGACGCCCAGCGAATCTTTCGCCAATTGCAAGTCGGTGTCAAAGTCGACGCCGCTGGCCGACAAACCCGCATGCGCCGGGATGAAGAGTGTGCGCGCGGCGAATTCGCCCAAGACTTCCTGGGAGGCCAGGTATTCCATCACAGCGGCGACTTCTTCGGGATGTTCGGTAGAAGCGATGCCAACCAGCGCCGCGCCACCGGGCATGCCAGTGCAGCCGCCGGGACCACAGGGGTTGGGGACTGTCTGCCAATCGAAGGCGTCACCGATCTGCTCGCTGAATTGCCCAACCTGCCAGCTGCCGGACATGTAGAAGACCAGCTCGGCATTGGCGAATTCTTCGTTCGCGCCGGCATAGCCTTCGCTGAGGGGCCACATCTCGGGGTGCATGGTGCCATCGAGGTGCCAGTTGACAAAGCGCTCGGCCATATCGCGGAAGCCTTCGTCCATGACAGTCGGGTGGCCCATGTCATCGAAGTACATGGCGCCGCTGCTGATAGCGGGACCAGCGAAACGGTGGCCGCTGCGGTCCATCGCCATCGGGTAGGGGATCTCCAGCGCTTCTGCGACCGCGACCGATGCCGCCGCCCATTCGTCCCAGGTTACCTCGTCCGACATATCGCTGGGCACATCGACGCCCGCCTGCTCAAAGAGCGTGCGATTGATGAATGGACCTGTGATGGTCAACTGGGTCATGAAGCCGGGGATGCTGCTCATGTCGCCGGGCAGCCGTTTCCAGTTGAGGAAGGGACCAAAGTTGTCTTCCCAATAGGCGGGGTCGCTCAAGTAGGGCGTCATATCCAGGTAGTATTCGGCCAGGCCGCCCAGGTCGGTTACGCGCGCCATATCGGGACCTTCGCCAGCGGCCAGGTCGAGCGGCAGATTTTCCAAAATGGCGGAATAGGGCACGGTGTCGATTTCTATGCTGACGCCGGGATTTTCCATCTCATAGCTATCCAGCAAGTCGCGCAGGACTTCGCCCTCGTTGCCATCGTTGTACCAGCGGATGCGCAGCTCGACCATATCTTGCGATAAAGCCGGAGCCACAGAAATGAGCAGAGTCAAAATCACGAGTAGTGCCAAGATTTTACGCATGTTGCTTTCTCCAATTGTGTTGAGACGAAATACGGAAGTGGAATAATATGGAAGGTTGCTCGCCGGTGACGGGCACCTTTCTCAATTCCGGTAGACGATTGTAGCCCAGTCCGCCGCGCCTGTCAATCAGCGATACGCTGGGGGGACAGAACAATCGCGTAAAACGAAACTCATGATGCCAGCGACCATATAAAGCAAATACTTGCCACAGAGGCACAGAGACACAGAGAAAAGCGTTCAAATTAACTTTGGGTGGCTGACAGCTCGCCCTCATTTCAACCAGGATTCCGAATTGTTCTGCCATACCAAACTAAACTCTGTGCCTCTGTGTCTCTGTGGCAAATAAACAATGTAATGCGAATGCCCGGCACTGGCGCGCAAGGTATCGTTTTGTCGCGGAAACTGGTATAGTCCGCCGAGTGCCAAACGGAGATGGTGACATGTTTCACTGGATGCTCATTTCGCTTTCGCTCGTTCTGCTCTGGTTGCCGGCGAGCGCCGCTGATGAGGACAGGCCAGCCTGCGCCGATCGTACGCTCAATGTGGGCTTTTATGCTTTCTTCGAGCCTATCAGCTACAGCGCCGATGCCGACCCCGATTCGCCCGAATTTGACGCGCATCGGGGCTACGAAGCTGATTTGCTCAGCGCGCTGGAAGCCATGCAGGGCGCCGGGTTGTCTTTCGCGCGGCTGGGTATCGCGGTTTGGGACGAGGTTTGGCTGCTTTCTGCCACGACCGACTATGACCTGGTGGGCGGCGGCATCAGCATCCTGGACTCGCGGCGTTATGCTGCCGATAGGGAAGAGCAGATCGCCTTCACAGACGGGCATATAAGGTTCCAACAGTCGCTGCTGGTGCGCGCAGAAGATGCCGAAAGCCTGGACAGCTATGCCTCGCTCGGCAGCCAGGTGCGGGCTGGCGCTCTGGTCGGCACGACGGGCGAATTCCGCCTGCTGGAGTTGACCGGGCTGGTCGATGCCGATGGCGTGCTGGCAGCGGGCGCGCGTGTGCATACACCACAAGGCAGCCTAATCGCCGATGGCAGCGAAGATTTTGTCATCACGCCAGCGCATGAAACCGCCAGTCTGGCGCATCGCACCGGCATTTCGCCGCCCGACGACAGCATGCCCCAGGTTATCTATATGGGTGGCGAAACAGGCGAAAGCGAGCTCATCGCCGCGCTGCGGGACGGGCGAATTGATGTGGTCGCGCGCGGGCAGATCGGCAACAGCACAGCCGCTGTCAATCCCGATGGCGCTCTGGTGGTCAGCGCGGTGGACGAGCTGGTTGAATATGGTGGCTTCAGCCTGGATGTGGCTGAGGTCGACTTGCTGGCCTGCCTGAATGACAAGATCAACTGGCTGACAGACAATCAGCGCATCGGCTTCGAAAACTGGGCAGCCAACCCGACTGTGTTTATGGAACGCGCCGACCTGTGGAATGCGCGGGCAGAAGATGTCTAGGATCAAAATAGGGTAAGCAATATTCGCCAAGCTCAAAACGGAGGAAACAGATGCCAGTGGGAACGAAAAATCAGCTTGCGCCCGGCTTGGGCAGCCACCACATCGCCATCCAGACGCGCGATTATGCGGCGTCAAAAGCCTTTTACATTGATGTGCTGGGCATGCGCCAGACGGTCGAATGGGACGGCGGCGGACGGCGCATCTGTCTGCTGGATATCGGCGATGGCAGCCACCTCGAATTGTTTGAGCCGCAGCCCGGCCAAGCGCTTGCCGAAGACGCCAAAGGCAATATCGTCTTTCACTTCGCGCTCGCCTGCACCGATATCGCGGCGACTTTGCAGCGGGTGCGGGCGGCTGGCAGAACAGTGACAGTGGAGTTGAAAGATGTGCAGTTGGGACATTTGCCCGTGACTATCGCCTTTTTTGAAGGTCCGGGTGGCGAAGTGGTCGAGCTTTTCCAGGTGAATGGGTGATTCGTAGCCAGCATCCCAAAACCTACCTCCGCTGGAATCGGGTTCACCCGCTGGTTCGTTGCGTCTGTCTGCTAGAATGCCCGACTTACCCGCTGCTGCGCATGCCTAAGGAAACCGCTTGACAATCGCCGCCCTGCCCTTCGTGGCGCTGCTGGGCTTATTTTTTGGCTCTTCGTTGGTCGCCTCGCGCTTCAGCGTCGGACAATTCGACCCCTCAACCTACATCGCCTTGCGCATGCTCTTTGCCAGCGCGCTGTGTCTTGTCGTCTATGGCCTGGCGGGCAAGCGCTTGCCGCGCGACCGGACCTTGTGGTGGCGGGCGGGCTTGCTGGGCGTGTTTGGCACGGCTGTGCCCATGTACTGCGTCATTTCGTCCCTGCAATATCAATCCAGCGGCGTGGCATCACTGCTGCTGGCGACCGGGCCCGCGCTGACGATCTGCCTGGCGCATTTCGTCTTGCCCGACGAGCTGTTGACGCGGCGCAAGGCATTGGGCGTTGGCTTGGCGCTGGGCGGCGCGCTGCTGTTGGCATTAAGTGGCGAAGACGGCTTGCCCGATGTCCAGCAGACCCTGCCGATCGGTTATCTGCTGGTGGGCACGGGCATGGCATTCACCTCGGTGATGGTGATATATGCGCGCAAAAACCTGCGCGGTTATGACGCCTGGGATGTGGGCAGCATCCGCATGTTCACGACCGGGCTGGTGATGCTACCGCTGTCGCTGCTGACGGTGGGCTTCGATGTGAGCGCGGTAGATGGCGCGGGTGTGATGGCGCTGGGCTATGCGGCGCTGGTGGGCACATTTCTGGGCTTTATGCTGTCTTTCTACAATATCAAGCGATTCGGCGCGACGGCGGCTGTCATGGCCTCGTACATCATCCCGATTGTGGCGGGCTTGGGCGGAGTCGCG
>JAJDZQ010000160.1 GCA_022824565.1 Anaerolineae bacterium
CCTCCCGACAGATCTGGTGGAATCAGGTTTTGGCTACCCTCCCTGACTCGTCGGGGAGGCGCTGGGGGAGGGGTTTCTCACGGCCGCAGCAGCACCTTGGCGACATCGCCCGGCGCTTCTATGAGCCGCTCGAACCACTGACCGCCTTCTGCCAGCGGCGCTTCGTGAATCCATGGGTCGAGGCGCAGCGCACCTTCTGCCAGCAGCTCCAACCCACGCGCGAAATTGGCGGGCGTATAGGCAAAAGAGCCGCGCGCCACGATTTCGCTGCGGATCATATTTGCCACAGGCATGGCGCTGGTTTCTTCGTGCAAGCCGCTGAGGATGATTGTGCCGCCCGCTCGCGCAGCCGCCACGCATTGTTCGCGTGTTTGCGCTGTGCCGACTGCATCGACAGCGACCGTCACGCCAGCGCCCGAGGTGGCTTCTAGCACAGCCGCGACCGGGTCGGTATCACGAGGCTGCAGGGGAATGCCGCCCAGGACCTCGCCCATGTTCAGCCGCGCCGCATCCAGCTCGGCGATGAAGACGCGCGCCGCCCCTTGATAGCGCAACATCTGCAAGCTCAGCAGACCGATGGGTCCCGCGCCAATGACCAGGCAGTCTTCGTCCGCCACCGCGCCCGCCAGCTCGGCGATGCGCACAGCACAGCCGGCCGGTTCGGTCAGCGCGCCGCTGCGTGTATCCATGCCTGCGGGCAGCTGCAGCGCCAGCTTGGCCGGAGCGCAGACGAATTCGGCGAATGCGCCGGGCCGATGCGCGCCCAGCAGACGCCGGTTGGCGCAAAGCTGATTCACGCCAGCCAGACAAGCCGGGCAATTGCCGCAATACCAGAGCGGATTGACCGTCGCCAGCGCGCCAACTTGCAGGTCGGGACGCAACTCTGGCACGAGCGGACCCAGCTCGACGATCTCACCGGCGAATTCGTGCCCCATAATCAGCGGCGGCACGCGCAGCGCATTGTGCCCCAGATAGCCGCTCAGCTCGCTGCCGCAGATGCCGGCATGCCCGACGCGCATCACGATTTCGTCGCCAGCTGCTGTGGGCGCGGGTTCGCTTTGCAGCTGCATGTGCCGCGCCGCCTGCCATACTAGCGCTTGCATACGCTACCCTTTCTTGTCAGTCGGTGGAAAAGCGCCTGGCTCTTCAAGCTGCCCTGCGCCGCAACACCGCTGATCAGATACCTTTTTCCCAAAGTAGCATACCACGAGCATGGGTGATCTTGCCCACAAAATGAGCGAAGGGGAGCGCTACTACGATTTGAAGGCTCTCCCTTTTTCTGGCTGACGATAGGACACGTTTGCTGGAACTGAAAACCAAGGCGAAGAGCGCCGAAAGCCGCGCGTAGGGGCGAGGCGGCGACTCGCCCGCTTTGGCTCCACTTCCCTCCTGGTGGGCTGAGGACAAGACAGGTTTCCAAGGGAGCGCACGTGAGGGCCTACCCCACCCCCCACCCCCCTCCCCGAAGCATCAGGGAGAGGGAGCGCATGCAGAGAACATGAAATCTGATGCTCAATTTCTTGCAGATTGGCAAGGTTTGCACTGGTTTCTCGACGAGTCTCCCTTCTCCATTGATATGGGGAATATCCACGATTCTCACCACTCCCAGATTGGGCAGAGCGGGGCAGCGCATAGCCTTTGCTTTCTTCTCGGCGTACTTGGTGGTCGAGCACGCTGGGCGCGCTATACTCCGCGCCAGCCGTGTACACAAAGGAGCCCGGTCATGCCACTTTTTGATATGCCCCTGGAAGAACTGCGCGTCTACAAACCGCAGCGCAGCGAACCAGCCGACTTCGACAACTTTTGGCGCGAGACCTTGTCCGAGGCTCGCCAGCACGACCTGTCCGCCACATTCGAGCCGGCCGACAGCGGGCTGCAAACGATCGACGTCTATGATGTAACTTTTGCGGGTTTTGGCGGAGCGCCCATAAAAGGCTGGTATTTCGTGCCGAGGCATCTTCCCGCCCCCTTGCCAGCCGTCGTGCAATACATCGGCTATGGCGGTGGACGCGGTTATCCGCTGGAATGGCTGGAATTTCCCTCGGCCGGTTTCGCCCAGCTGGTGATGGACACGCGCGGACAAGGCAGCGTATGGCGGCGCGGCGACACAGCCGACATGCCCAACGGCGCCAACCCAGCCATACCCGGTTATATGACGCAGGGCATCCTCGACCCGCACACTTATTATTATCGCCGGCTCTACACCGATGCCGTGCGCGCAGTCGATGCGCTGCTGACGCGGGACGAAGTCGACCGGCGGCGCATCGCGGTTACCGGCACCAGCCAGGGCGGCGGCTTGAGCATTGCTGTGGCTGGCTTGCGCGCCGATGTGGCTTTCTGCCTGCCCGATGTGCCCTTTTTGCTGCATTTTCGGCGCGCAGTCGATATCACGCCCACCAACCCCTACCTGGAAATCGCTCGGTATCTGTCCACGCACCGCGACAGGATCGATGTCGTCTTCAACACATTGGCGTATTTTGACGGCGTCAACTTTGCCGCGCGCATGCAGGCGGAGGCATTTTATTCTGTGGGCATCATGGATACCGTTTGCCCGCCTTCGACGGTCTATGCTTCTTACAACCATGTGCGCAGCCAAAAGCGCATCGTGGAATATCACTTCAACAATCATGAAGGTGGCGGCGCGCAGCACCTGCAGGAGAAAATCCGCTTCTTGCGCGAAATGTGGCCTGCATGAGCCAGACGCAGGTTGTCATTCTGGGCAGCGGCACGCCCAATGCCGATCCCGACCGTGTCAGCGCCAGCCTGGCTGTGGTGGTCGCCGGGCAGCCCTACCTGGTCGATTGCGGGCATGGCGCGGTGCAGCGGGTGGTCGAGGCGCGAGCAGTGGGAAAAATCGACTGGGATACGACTGACCTGACGCGCCTCTTCGTCACACACCTGCATGCCGATCACACTGTCGGCTTGCCCGACCTGCTGTATACGCCCTGGATCCATGAGCGCGAAGCAGGCTTGCAAGCCATTGGTCCGCTCGGGCTGGCAGATATGGCGCGGCATATCGAGCTGGCTTATCGTGAGAATATCCGCGAGCATCTCAGCGCTCATCCCAGCAGCAGAGAAGGCTACAAAATTGTCGTGCGCGAGGTTGCCGGCGGCTGCGTATATGAAGATGACAAGGTGACTGTGCAGGCGCTGGAGGCCAATCATGGCGACCTGGCGGCGCTCAGCTACAAGTTCGAAACGCCCGATGGCACGATTGTCGTATCCGGCGATACCAAGCCGGTGGCGCGCTTTGCAGAATGGGCGCGCGGCTGCGACCTGCTGCTGCACGAAGTCTATTCGGCTCGGCAATTCACTTTTCGTCCGCCCGCCTGGCAAGCCTATCATTCCCGCACGCACACTTCGAGCGATGAACTGGCGGCGCTGGCGACTGCAGTGCGTCCCAAGCGGCTCGTGCTGGTGCATCAGTTGTTTTGGGGGCAGACCCCCGCCCAGCTGGTGGCCGAGGTGCAGCGCGCTTATCCCGGCGAGGTCATCAGCGCCAGCGATCTGGATGTGTTTGAATTGACCCCCGTCTGGTCGGGGGGTATGAAGACGATAATGCGTTGAGTTGATTGGATTACCACGGAGGCACAGAGGGACTTGCCCGATTCCAAGACGATTTGCTGCTGGGGCGACATATTGTGTCACCTAGCATTTACCATACATCTGTCGGGCAAAATGGATTATGCGCCTACGACGATTGCAATAAGCATTAATCAACAACGCCCATGCAAATGCTTCCCTGCGACTCGACGGGGAGACTGAGGGGGGTAAAAAAAGCGCATGGCAGAAACAGCGATTTTCCAGAATCTCGAATTCGAACGACTCAGCGAAGCCGAACAGTTGCGGCGTTCGCGAGTGTTTGCGAGGCGCATGGCCCAGCGGCGCAGCGTGCGTGATTTTTCATCTAACCCAGTGCCACGAGCATTGATCGAAAATGCCATCCGCGCAGCTGGCAGCGCACCCTCCGGCGCAAATCAGCAGCCTTGGACCTTCGTGGTGGTGAGCGACCCGGCGTTGAAAAAGCAAATGCGCGCTGCTGCCGAAGCCGAAGAAAAAGAGAGCTATGAACGGCGCATGAGCCAAGAATGGCTGGATGCGCTGACTCCGCTGGGCACCGATTGGCGCAAACCGCACATTGAAGACGCGCCCTATGTCATTGTCGTCTTCCGCCAAGCCTATGGGATGACAGCCGATGGGCGGCGCATCAAACATTATTACAGCGAAGAGTCGGTGGGTATCGCGGTGGGATTGCTGCTGGCGGCGCTGCATTGGTCGGGGTTGGCCACGCTGACCCACACGCCCAGCCCGATGAAGTTTCTGGCGGAGATATTGGGACGGCCCGCCAACGAACGCGCTTTTGTGCTGATCCCGGTGGGATACCCGGCCGATGATGCGCAGGTGCCAGCCATCAGCAAGAAGCGCCTGGAAGAGATCGTGGCCTGGCGCTGAATAACCCCTCTCCGACGGGTTGGAGAGGGTAGCAAACCCCTCCCCCAGCCCCTCCCCGACGAGTCAGGGAGGGTAGCCAATGCCTTATGCTCCTCCCGTCCCGACAGGTGGATTGATAGGGTGTGAAAAGCCCCTCCCTCATTTTGGGGGAGGGGTTTGGGGTGGGGGGTCAGCCTCCCCCTGACCTGTCGGGGGGACCGAGGGGGCAACTAGAACTTCGTGCCATAAGCGGGAATGATCGCGCCGTGGATGATGGCACCGGCATCGGAGGCCAGGAAAGCGATGACGCGCCCCAGCTGCTGCGGGGTAACGCCAGCGTCGGCATCTGCGGAGGCTTGTTCGGGCGTGGCGATTGCCGAGGGCAGCACGGCATTCACGCGGATGCCCAGTCGTTTGTATTCTGCGGACAAGCTCTCGGTCAGGCGCAGGACGGCGGCTTTGGAAGCGGCATAAGCAGCGTCATGTCCACTGGAACGCAAGCCGGGCCGCGCGCCGATGTTAATTATGACGCCGCTCCCCTGCGCGAGCATGGCAGGCAGGACAGCGCGACTCATCAAGAAGGTGATGGTCGCGTTCAGCCTAAGCATGGTCTGCCAGGTATCGAGCGACAGCTCATGCACAGGCTGCCCGGCATCCCAGCCGCCCACGATATTCACCAAGATGTCGATGCGTCCGAAAGCAGCCAACACGCGCTGCAATAGCGCATCGACCGCCGATTCGTCGGACAAATCGGCAGATTGCAGGCAGATGTGCTCGTCATCATCGCGCAGGTCGGGAAAGCGCTGATAAAGTCGGTCGTCGCTGCAAGTCAACGCCAGCTTTGCGCCGCCCTCGCGAAAAACAGGAATCACGCCCGAAGCCAGCAATCCCGATGCGCCGGTAATCAGCGCCACCTTTCCCGCGAATTCTGACATGGTCGCGTGTTCCTCCGCAGTAGGACGATAGCCGTTGTGGAAATTGTAACCACAAAGACACCATGGCA
>JAJDZQ010000130.1 GCA_022824565.1 Anaerolineae bacterium
GACTTCGCCTTGTTGCTGGCATAGCGCAGGCTCAACTCGGGCTCGGCCATTTGCAAGCGCCGCGGCGGCAGACCACGCACGACCGATTCCAGGTCGTCGACCACCATCTCGCCCAGCTCGGTCATCGCTTCGTCAACAGAACCGGCTCGATGCGCAGACAGCAGCGCGCCTTCGGCCCGGCGGATGGCATGGTCGGCCCCCAGCGGCTCGATCGGGAAGACATCGCTGGCGACCTTGAAGCGGCCCGCCAGCGCCATCTCGGTCAGCGCGTCAAAGTCGACCACATGGGCGCGGCTGGCCAGCACAAAGACGGCATTGCGCGGGATTAGCTCGAGCAGCTCGCGCGAGATCATCGCCTGGTTTTCTGCCGAGGGCACAGCCATGACGAAAATGAAGCGCGAGCTCGCCAGCAAGTCTGCCAGCGGCATGGGCATGACGCCTTGCCGGCGCAGGTAGCCATCGCTCAGCCAGGGGTCGTAGGCTGCAATCGTTACATTGAACGGTCTCAAAAGCGGGTGCAGGGCGCGCGCCAGGCTGCCATAACCGATGATGCCCACCGGCTTGTCATAGAGCATGAAGGTGCCGACATTGCCATCCCACAAGTATTTTTCTTCGCCAAGCCGCATCAAGCGATCGCCAAGGGCAATTTCGCGGGCAGAGGCGATGGCCAAGCCCAGCGAGAACTCGGCGACTTGCCGCGCAAAAGCCGGCGCTGCGCTCAAGACACGAATGCGGTTTTTGTAACAGGCAGCATAATCGAGCGTGCGGGGGAAGCCGCCAGAAACATCCATGATCGCTCGCAAATTAGGCGCATTCGCCAGCACATCGCCATAACGCCAGCCCGAGCAAATCACTGTTTCTGCAGTTGGCAGGGCGCGCAGAAAGTCGGCTTGCGGCATAGGCTCGTCATGTCCCCAAACGACATCGACCAGGTCTTCCAGCCGCTGCTTGTCCGCTGGCGAAAAGATCTCGTCCATGCGCCGAAAATGCGGATCGACTATCACTTTGCTTTTCATCGCTGCCTCGCTGCCGGCCCATGCCCGGCAGATTATTTGTTCCGCCGATCGTAGCGCACAGGCAAATCGCCCAGCGTCCGCGAGATGTGCAGCGCCGCCATTTGCAGCGCCGTGCTGGCTTGGCTGGCTTCCAGCGCGCTGACGCCCTCTTCACCATCTTGTTCCACCGCGCCCGGCAACAGGGAGTATCTCCGCTTGGCTTGATCGAGCAGCACAGTGACATAACTGCCATCCAGCAGCTGCAGGTTGATCTCGCCATGTTGACAGGCGCTGTGTGCGCTGCCAGTGAAAGGCAGACGGCCCCGTCCAGCCGGCTTGACGACCTCGCTCACATACACCGATTGCACGCCGCCAGCGCTGAGCTGCCACAGTTGCGAGCTGCCACGAAGCCCTCGGATAGACTTGTTGTAGGCATTGAAGACGATGGTATTGGGCGTGCGCAAACCGACCCACAATTGACGCAATATTTGCAGCAGCAGCAGCGCCGCCACCACCAGCGCCAGATAGGGCAGCCAATCGGGATTGGGGATGAGCGTGCCGGCATTGGGCAATCCCAGCTCGCTTTCCAGAGTCGCCAGCGCCACCCAGATGTAGATTACCATCCAAAGCGCATACCAGGCCATCTGACGCCGTCGCGCCGATTGCCAGCGCGCCTTTCGCCGCAGTTGCAGCTCGCCATCCGCTTCTGGGCGTTCCAGCCACCACAAGCCGAGGTCCAGCGGCAGTTCAGCCAGCGGGGCGGGTTGAGGCGCAGCTGCTTGCTCTTGGATTTCATCTTTGGCGATGAAGGGGATGCCCAACGTCGCTGCCAAAGCTTCGCCCAGTTGCCGGGCTTCGGCTTCGTGTACATCAGGATCGTCATCGGTGAAACGCAGGATCTCGAACCAGCGGCTGTTGCGAGCCAGAGAGATTGCTTCGGACAAAGTGATGCCCAGCTGCCACGATGTCGATTGCCGAGACCAGCCCAGCAACACCTGTCCCAGATCGTTGACCAGAATCTCGCCAGTTTCGGGCAAGTCGCGGCTGACAGCGAATGCGCCACTAAAGCGCAGAGGCAAGCCGTTCTTGGCTTCCAGCAGCAGCTTGGGTTCGGCGCGATTATCGAGTTGGATCAGTCGCCAAGCCTCGGCGCTATAATCGACAAGCGTATTGGGCAAGATAGCGATTCGCGGCATAGAGAACTCTGGTTGGCTGAGCGCAGGCTGTATTATGCCAGATGCCGCATCGATTCAGTAGGGTCGCGCGCATCTCAATACCCCCCTCGGTCTCCCCGACAGGTTCACCCCCCTCAATCCCCCCGACAAGTCAGGGGGAAGGAGGCTTTGGCTACCCTTTCTGTCCTGACGGGGAGGGGCTGGGGGAGGGGTTGCCCCTACAAGGCTTTTTGCCGCCGCGCGCGCATGACGACCAACAGGCAAAAGCTCGCGCCCATGCCCAGCAGCCCCAAGCCACCTAGCAGCAGCGCATCGTCAGGGGCAACCTGGCTGATGACCAGCGCCAGCGCACCATAGACCGCCGATGCCATATACAGAAGCGCCAGGGTCTGCCGCTGTGACAGGCCGCGGCTGAGGAAACGGTGCGATATATGATCTTTGCTGGCCAACATCAGCGGACGGCGTTCGAGCAGGCGCGTCAACACCGCCAGATTCATATCCAGGATGGGCAACGCCAGCACAAACACCGGCACCATCCAGGTTACATTCAGTGGCTGCGCGGCGAACTTGAGCTTGATCGCCAATATCGCCAGCACAAAGCCCAGGGTATACGCGCCCATATCGCCCATGAAGGTGCTGGATGGATTGAAATTGTAAGTCAAAAAGCCGACCGCGCTGCCAAAGATCGCCGCTGCCAGCATGCTCACCAGCACCTGCCCCTGCGAAAGCGCCAACAACAAAAAGAACCCGGCTGTGATGGCAGCTGTGCCCGCCGCCAGCCCGTCCATATTGTCGATCCAGTTGACAGCGTTGATCAGCGCCACGATCCACAACAACGTCAGCGGCAGGTCAATGAGCGGGTTGCTGAACAAGCGAATCTGCACGCCCGCAGCCGATACCACCAGCGCCGATACCGTCATCACCAGCAAGCGCAGACGAGGGCTAAGGTGCTGCCGATCGTCCAGGTAACCGATCAACGCCAGCAAAGTCGCGCCGGCTACGATCGCGCCCAACTCCACCAGGTAAGCGGGCGGACTAAAGAGCAGCACCGACAGAACAAAGCCGATATAGATGGCCGCGCCACCCATCAAGGGCACATGATTGGCATGGATATTGCGTTTGTTTGGCGCAGCGGTGACGCCCAGCCGCATGGCGATCTGCCGTGTCAGTGGCGTCAGGCACAACGATGCGCCGAAACCCACAATCATGATGGGGATGAACTGCAAGTTGGCGTCCATATATCTGCAGTATACGCCGATCTCGTCTTTGCTGCGCACTGCGCCCAGCACGACTCCTGGGCAATTACATCAAAATGGAACCCCATTTACGCAAGTAAGGAATACAAAAAAGGAAACCACCGAGGACACCGAGTTAGAGAGAGGACACCGAGAGAAAAGCAAAGGTTTATCGCTGCGCCTCTGTGCCTCTGTGCCTCTGTGGCAAAATGTTGTTTCACCACTAACTTGCGTTTACTTCGCTTGCTTGGCGCGCTCGGTGACAAATCATTGGCTGCGATTGTCTTGAACGCGCTTCAGCCGTCTGCCCACTCGAACTCGACAGAAAGTGGCAGATGATCCGAGCCGATGGGCGCGCCGACAGCAGCCTTGGTCGGGCGCAAGGCATCGCTGTGCCAGATGTAGTCGATCCGCAGCAGCGGGCGAATGATACGCGGCAAGCCGATCGCTTCGGCCAGGGGCCAGGTGCGTCCGGCGCCGGCACCAGCCCCTCGCCAGGCATCGCGCAACTGCCCGGCCAGCTCGCCATAGATAAGCGAAGTATCGCTCATGTTGAAGTCGCCAGCCACGATAGTCGCAGCGCTTTCTTCCTTGAGCAGCGCCAGCAACCGGCGGATTTGGGCATTGCGCCGCGCTTCGTCGTAACGCAGCAGCGCTTCGAGACCGATATCTTCATCGGCAGCTTGCTTATCCCGCGGCCTGAGCGGCAAGGTCAGGTGCGCCCCATACACAGCCAGTTCGCGCCCAGCTTGGTCCAGCAGCAGGCGCAAAACCAGACGTCCCGGCTCCTCTTCAATGGAGATGACATCGCGCTGCAAAATGGCATAACGCGAAAAGATGCGCACGTTGCCTTCGATGTGGTCTTCGTGGGCATAGGCCTCATAAAGCGGCGCCAGGCGGCTGTCATACCCTTCGGCGGTCTCTTGCAGCACGATGAGGTCGGGCGCTTGCTCCAACAGCCATTGCATCGCCCGCCCCAACTCGTGGTTGCTGCCCTGCACATTAAATGTGACCATGTTGAAGGTGTCGCCCTGGGGAGGCGAGACCGGCGTATACAGGGCTGGCAGCGCAAACCAGTACAGCCCAATGACGATCAGCGCCAGCTGCAGCAACACACTCCAGCTCTGCGACTGGCGCGAGACGGCGGCTGGGGAAGCTTTGCGCGGGCTGGACAGACGTTTGCGAGCGCGTTCTGCTGGCTCGGCTGTGGCGCGCGTGACGAGGATCGGCAGTGGAAAAGTGACGACCAGCGGCATGAACAGGTAGGGGGCGAATGTGTTTGCCAGGTCGAGCAGCGGCATGCCAGCAACCTGCAGCAGACGCAGCAGCGCGAACAGCGCCAGCAGCAGCGCATAGGCAGTTACCAGCCGGCGCAAGGGGCGCGCAAGCAGTGCGAGCCAGTGATGCGCGGTCGACCAGGCCATGGTCCGCAGCCGCCTGGGTTAGTGCAGAACTAGCGCGGCGCGGATAAACACGATGAAGAGCGCCGCCGCCAGGATGCCCGTATTGCGCAGATCGCGGATGACGAATCCATAATCGGCGCGCAAGTCGTCTTCGGTGACTACTTTTGTCGGGTTTGCCAGCAACTCGGCGACATAATCGGCATCCAGCCCACCCTGGTCTTTGCGGCGTTCCAGCTGGGCCGATTGCAGCGCGCGACGCCGGCGGGGGCGGGGCGTTTGTACGGGCTCTGCCTGGTCAGTCCGCGCCTCGGGACTGGCGGGGGCCGGGGCGGACGAACCTTGACGGGCTTGGTCAAGGGCGGCCTGCGAGATATTGGGTTTTCTGCGGCGGCGCTTTGCCATTCGCTCAGGTCCTTTATTGTGGCCGTTTCATGCGGCGCAAACCCTGAAAAGCCGGGTCGCCCTGGATTTCTCGCCAACGGGCGTCGCCACCATCGGTATGCCACTCGACCACGAACATGCCCTCGTTATCCTGATAAGTGAAGCTGGGCTTCAAACCAAGCAGCACCTGGCGAATGGTGCCGATGACATCTTTGCGCTCTTCGGGCATGCGCAGGGTGAAGTAGCCGCCCGGCACGAATTCAAAGCGCATGGGCATGCCATCCAGGCTGCCTTCCATCTGCACGGGCAGCGCGGCATTCGTACAGCTCATGAAGACATTTTGCAGGCGGTTGTTCCACAAAGAGTGGTTGACGCGCTCTTCGATGTAATAGGGGCGCGGCTCTGGTGTTGAATAGAACCATTGGCGGGCGGTATTTGCCATGGTGCCGGTCTCCGTCGGCGCAGATGCAGTTGTGTCGCACAGTGTAGCGCAGAAATCGCCCATGCGAAAGAGGCAGTGTGTTGGCCGGCAGGGCAATCGCACTAAATATTTTGCTACCGAGTGCGCAAATCTATTTGCTTACGCTACGAAACCGTGCTATACTGATTGAATTATTCATGAGAGGAATCTGATGTCCTCCGATCCCCGCCTCTTCATCGTCTGGGCAATCGAAAGGTGGCTTGCGCAGTTTATGCCTGAAGAATTGGCATTGCCTTTTGCCTTTGGAATGATGGTCCTGCTCATCGTGCTGCTACTCACCGCTGTTTACATCCTGCTCGGTGACAGACCCTACCGATGACCGAAGCTGCCGCGCAAGATCGCCTAGCTGTCGGCCAGGTATTCCGCCAGCGTCTGGCTCTGCGTCTTGACCGGGGCATCCGTACAACATCTTCTTATAATACGGGCGTCGCGCTATAGAAGAGACGCTCGAACCCCAATAGCGGACAAGCCTTGTAGGGGCGAGGCGGCGACTCGCCCGCTATCTCGCCATTGTGTATGCGGGCGACTCAAGAGTCGCCCCTACGCGATTCCATTTGATTGTTGCAATACTTGTTGTTTTTCAAAGAGATTCCGCGTCGGCAGTGGCGGCGGCTCGCCCGCATTGAAACCGCATTGTGCTAGAATAATCTTCACCCACACACAAAGGAGACCCCATGCGCGACATCCTCGAGACTGTGAATCGCTGGCTGCGCGAAGACCGTCCGGTGGCGCTGGCTACGGTGGCGAAGACCTGGGGTTCTGCTCCGCGCCGCGAGGGTTCGAAGCTGGGCATCGCCGCTACAAGTGGGCGAGCAGGCAGCGCTCCTCCATCCATGATCGGCAGTGTCAGTGGCGGCTGTGTCGAAGGAGCTGTTGTGGAAGAAGCGCTGGCGGGCATGCAAGACGGCCGGGCGCGCCTGCTCAAATATGGCGTGGCGGACGACCTGGCTTGGGAAGTCGGCTTGACCTGCGGCGGCAGCATCGAAGTATTTGTCGAGCCGCTGGATGCGACCTATTGGCATCGGCTGGCCCGACTGGCGACCGCTGACCGCTATGGCGTGGCGATGGTCGTGGTCGAAGGCGCGCACATCGGCGAGAAGCTGCTGCTGGATGCGGGCGGACAAACACTGTACCAGAGCGGCGACTTGCCCGAAAAACTGGCGACACAGATGCGCGCGGCAACCGCAGAAACCCACAAGAGCGGCATCATCACGCTGGGCGACACGCGTGTCATGGTCGATCAACAAATCGAGCGTCCGCACTTGATTCTGGTGGGCGGCGTGCATGTTGCCATCCCGCTGGCAGCCATGGCGCAACAGGTCGGGTTTCGCGTTTCGATCATCGATCCACGCTCTGCCTTTGCCTCGCCCGAGCGCTTCCCCGATGTCGCCAATATCCTGCATAGCTACCCGGACAAAGCGCTGCCGACGCTGGGTTTGGATGCAAGCGCCTATCTGGCGGTCTTGACGCACGACCCCAAAATCGATGACAAGGCGTTGTTGACGGCGCTGCCCGCGGGCATTCCCTATGTCGGCGTGCTCAGCAGCGGGCGCACGCATCGACAGCGGGTGGCGCGCTTGCAAGAGGCTGGCTTGAGCGAGGCGCATATTGAGCAGATCCGCACGCCTATCGGCATCGAAATCGGCGCGAGCACGCCAGAAGAAATCGCTGTCTGCATCCTGGCAGAGATCATCGCCGTACGCAATGGAGCGCGCGATGCAGTTCGGTGAGGTGTCGCTGGAAGACGCGGCTGGCGGGATTTTGGCGCACAAACTCTATGCTGGCGCAAAGCTGTTATTGAACAAGGGGCATCGGCTGGACGAAGACGATATTGCGCGGCTGCGCGGGCTGGGAATCGAGCGGCTGGTCGTAACGCGGCTGAGCCAGGCCGACCTGCACGAAGATGTGGCGGCGCAGCGTATTGGACGGGCGGTGATTGGCAAAAACCTGCATCTGCGCGCGCCCGGCGTGGGCAGAGCCAATATCACAGCGGCGGCTCGTGGCATCTTGCATATTGATGTGCCGCTGCTGGAAATCATCAACAATTTGTACGACGGCATCACCATCGCCACCCTGCGCGCCCACAGCCTGGTACAAGCTGGCGAAATGGCCGCGCTCGTCAAGATCGTGCCTTTTGGCGTGCCAGCCGCCCGCGTCCTCGATGTCGAGCGCATATGCCAAGACAAACAGGTCCTGCAGCTACGCGAACTACAGCCCAAACGCATCGCGCTGATCGTCTCGGGCACCGCTGCCACGCGCGAACGACTGCTGCGCAGCTTCCATCTGCCGGTGCGCCGCCGCATCGAGGGCTGGGGAAGCCACCTGTTGGAGCCGGCCTTTGTTCAGCACACTGCCTCTGCCATCGCGGCAGCCATTCAAGCGCAGTCGCAAGCCGACATGATCTTGATCGCCAGCATCTCCGCCATCATCGACCGGCAAGATGTTGTGCCCACAGCTCTGCAACGGGCGGGCGGCAGCATCACATTGCATGGCGTGCCAGTCGATCCCGGCACCCTGCTGTTGCTGGGTTATCTGGACGATACGCCGGTGGTGGGCGCGCCGGGTTGCATCAAATCGCCTAAAACAAATGTCATCGACTGGATTCTGCCCCGCCTGTTGAGCGGCGAACGCCTGACCCGCGCGGACCTGGTGATGATGGGGCACGGCGGCTTGCTCAAGGATATTGCCGAACGCCCCATGCCGCGCAGCAAAACCGAGGGCTAGCCGTGCAGCTCTGCGCGATCGTGCTGGCGGCCGGCTTGTCCACGCGCATGGGCGAAAACAAGCTGCTGCTGCCCTGGCAAGCTGGCGGTCCCATCGTGGCGCATGTGACGCGGCAATTCCTGGACGTTGGCATCGAAACGATTGTTGTCACAGGCAGAGATGCCCACCAGGTGCGCGCTGTCCTGGCTGGGCTATCGGTTCGCTGCATTCACAATCCCGACTTTGCGACCGGCGGCATGCTTTCTTCTGTGCAAGTGGGTCTGCGCGCGCTGCCCGATTTTCTGGCGGCGGCTTTTATACAACCAGCCGATATGCCCGGCATCAGCCAGGCGGTCATCAAGCAGCTGGCGCGGGAATATGCGGCGGGTTGGAGTGTTGCGCCCTGCCACGCCGGCCGACGCGGACACCCGCTGCTGCTCGATCGGACGCGTTGGGCGGCGATGCT
>JAJDZQ010000081.1 GCA_022824565.1 Anaerolineae bacterium
CACAGAGAGCACAGAGAAATGCTTTTAATTTTACTTTGAGCGCCAGAAAGGTCGCCCGCATGGCAACGAGGCTTCCTAAAAAATGTTCAGCCTTTGCAAATCAATCTCTGTGCCCGCTGTGTCTCTGTGGCAAATAAACGATTACATGCGATTGCCCTGCCGATACTGATGTGCCCCGTGCCCCCATTGGCTGTGCGACTGCTTGGCAACATCGGTGGATTCAGTCGCGAGCTATAGGCCAATCGCCATGTCACTCCTACGCGGCAGCCTTGCCGGCGGACACAACAAGATTCGCATGGAACGCGCGCTGGGTGTTGGCACGACTGTGCGCAACTGGCCTACCTGCCAGCGGATTTTGAAGCGGCAGGCTGAAATTGCGGCTTAGCCCAGGCGCTCGACATAACGCCGCGCATTGTTCCGCAGCGCATCCCAGTTGCGATTTGCCACTGTCTGGTTGTTGATCAGCGACGAACCCACGCCCAAGGCAAACGCGCCCATATCCAGATACTCGCGCAGGTTATCCAGCGACACGCCGCCAGTCGGCATCAATCGCAAATGCGGCAGCGGTGCCAGCACATCTTTGATATAACGCCGCTCCAGGTGGTTGGCGGGGAAGACCTTGACTACGGCCGCGCCCCATTCCCAGGCTTGCTGGATCTCGCTGGGGGTGAATGCGCCGGGCATGGCGGGCAAGGCTTGCGCCGCGCATTCGTCCAGGATTTCGCGCTTGGTAATGGGCGAAACGACAAATTGCGCGCCGGCCTGCGCCACCGCTCGTACCTGCTCGGCATTGATGACCGAACCCGCGCCAATGGTGATGTCCTCGCCGACCCGCGAACGCATAGCAGCGATCGTCTCGGTAGCCTGCGGATTGGTCAGTGTAAATTCAATCGCGCGGATGCCGCCGGCCACCAGCGCATCCAGCAGCTCATTCGCGATAGACAGATCGTCCAGCCGCACAATGGCGACCAGTTTGTGCTTGGCAATGATTTGCAGCGCGCTCATGGCATCCTGTCAATTTGCTGTTTGTCTGTGCGAGTGCGTATTCTGCCATAGCGCGCAGGCTTGGCACAGAGTGGACTGGGTTTGGGCGAGGGCTGGGTCTGCGTTTCGAATTCTGTAGGGGTGAGACTTGTCCCGCCCACCAAATCGCCGTTGACCATGTGGGCGACTCAAGAGTCGCCCCTACAACGATCCTTCTTGATGTTGCAGTACTTTGTTGCCTTCACTCATTTGTCCAGGTGCCTGGGCGCGGGAGCAGCGGGGTCATAGTTTGGATGAAAGGGCGTCCAGATGGGATAGCGCTCGCCAGCATCTTGCTCTGCCCGGACTGGCGTATTGCTGGGTCGCAGCGCGATGATTTGTCCGCCGGTCATGCTGAGGTACATCCAGCCAAATTCGTTCACCGCGATGGCCAGTGGCTGTTGAGGAAAGAATCCAAAGCCCCGTTCGTTGATGTGAACAAACTTGCGAAAGTGCAGCGCATCGCCATGATAGGGCAGCCAGGCCTGGCGGCCGCTTTCCCACACATAGGGCGCAACGACTGCGGCACCCAGCGGTTTGTCGGCTTCGTCAAAGCTGATCATGATCAACTTGTAGCCGACAATATCGACCACGCTCGGCGCGCCACTGAGCACAAGCAGCAGTGTATCTTTGCTGCCCAAGTGCGTGTCATGGGGATAGGCCACCAAGCTGCTGGGCGCTGCGCCCGCTGCAAATGTCATGACTGGCGGCTGTGCGTCGGCGCAATTCGCTGCGTCGCCAAGGCACTCGGGGAAGCCATACCAACCGCCCTCTTGCACGCGATTCAGCTCGTCCACGCCGCCGTTGATGCCCAATGGCGCGCTGTCCAATGTCCAAAGCGACCCTCGATAAAAAGCGAGGTCAGCTGGCTGTCGAAATCCCGAAGCCACCACCTGCCGGTCGCTGCCATCCAGATTCATGCTCAAGATGGCGCCGCGCTCGGGCTCTGCATAGTCACAGTGATTGCAGGGCGCGCCGACCGCAACATACAACCGGTCGTCCGCGCCAATTGCCAGTCCGCCCGTCCAGAAACCGGTGCCGGCTGGCAGGTCGTCCACGAGCGTTTGCATTGCGCCGCCCTCGTCGATGCGATAGATGTGCGCGCCGCCAGCCACATAGAGCGCGCCGGCATGAACGGCCAGACCGTTGGGCAGGCTCAAGCCATCGACAACCGTTTCCATGGCATCGGGCAGCAGGTCGCCATCGCTGTCGTATATGCGCATCACCGACCCGGCCAGGGGACGCGCCGCAAACAGCGAGCCATCCGCCGCCACCTCCAGCGCCGTGAAAGCATAGGGCTCGATATCCGTTGCCTCAATCACGCGCTCGACACACCAATGTACCTGGTCGACATACAGAAAATGGAGATGCACGGTCGGGCGCGAGGAGCACTTCGGCAGCTCGATCTCCTGCGCGGCGCTCGGCAGGCACAGCCAAAGCAGCAGCAGGCCCAGCCTCCTCAATAACGCAGCGACAGGCATGTGAGACCGCCATCCATTTTGACGAATTCGCTCATATCCAGCGCGATGACATGCGAACAGACTTGCCTCGCCGCAGCCAAAGCCAATGGGCAGCCAGCCGCGATGACCAGCGCATCGTTCACCGGCATGACATCTGCGGCATGGGCTTCTTCTGGCGGCAGCTCGATCACCCGCGCCCAGGCCAGATCATAGTCTAATTGCAGCAGCGGGCAGTGAATCAAGACGCCCGGCGCCAGCTCGGTCAGCCCGCTCTTCAGGTGCAGCATGCCTTTCATGGCCACAGCATCTACGCGTATATCGGGCTGCACAGTCCGCAACGCCGCTCGCAATGCCCGCCAGCCAGCCCGGTTGGTGCGCCCGGAGATCCCCACCAATACGCGATCGGCGCAGAAGAGCACATCGCCGCCGTCAATGCGCGCATGGTCCGGCGCTTCCACCATGTGCAAATCGGACAAGTGCGCTTTTAGCGATTCGCCTTCGTCCCGCCGGGATGCCGCGCCCGTGCGACATTGGAAAGCCAGCCCGCGATAAATGACGAAAGGGTCTTCGACAAAGTGCCCATCGGGATAGCGATCGTCGGCCGGCAACGTTGTCACGCGCAAGCCGCAATGTTCCAGTGTCTCCAGGTAGGCATCGTATTGGCGCATCGCTTTGGCATAATCGGGCGCGCCCAAATGAGCCGACTCGGTGATGCCATTGGCAAAATTGGCTGCAGGTCGCCTGGCCAAGGCGCGCGTGAAACGAGGCAGCAGGTGGGGCATGCCAGCAACTCCTGTGTGAATTGCCTACAGAGTACAATACTCGCCCGCATAGCCACAGACTCTGCTTTCAGTTGACCTCCTCAAATCCCCCGACAGCCGCACCCCCTCGTTCCCCCCGACGAGTCAGGGGGAAGTAGGACTTGGCTTCCCTTTCCGTCCTGACGGGGAGGGGTTTTGGCTACCCTCCTTGACTCGTCGGGGAGGGGCTGGGGGAGGGGTTTGACTCCCCTCTTTGACTCGTCGGGGAGGGGCTGGGGGTGGGGTCTTGACTCCCCTCCCTGACTCGTCGGGGAGGGGCTGGGGGTGGGGTTTGGCTACCCTCCCTGTCCTGACGGGGAGGGGCTGGGGGAGGGGTTTGACTCCCCTCCTTGACTCGTCGGGGAGGGGTTGGCTGTCCTGACGGGGGAGGGGTCGTTCATCCCCCGCGCAATGTCCTTTGTGCCTGCGCCGCCTTTGTGGTTAAATCTATAGGGCAAGCGACAGGCAGCCGAGAGCGCACATGCAAGCCACCAGCAAATACGACTTTGATGTTGAGGCGCATCGTGAGCAGTTGTTGCCTTTGTTGCGCCACATCCTCAGCCAGCCACGCCGCCTCACCCCGCGCGAGCATCAGCAACTCATGCGCCGTCATCCCAAGCCCGATGGCGCTGGGTTCTATAGCCTGGCAAATCTGCTGGATGCCTGGCGCGCCTTCGCCGGACAAGCTGGCCTGCCCGCTTTTGACGAGGCGCAGCTCTATAAATTGCGCCGCAAACCCGTGCGCAGCTTGTCGGGCGTAACGCCACTGACCCTGTTGACCAAGCCCTTTCCGTGTCCAGGCACTTGCATCTTCTGCCCCAACGATGTGCGCATGCCCAAGAGCTATCTGGCTGACGAGCCCGGTGCCCAGCGCGCCGAGAAAAATGCTTTCGACCCCTATTTGCAAACCATTATGCGCTTGCAGACCTATCACAACCTGGGGCATTCAACCGACAAGATCGAAATTATCATTCTCGGCGGCACCTGGTCATTCTATCCCGAGACCTATCAAATCTGGTTTGTCAAACGTATCTTTGACGCCCTGCACGACTTCGGCGCTGGCATCGACCGACGTGACGAAGTGATATCTGCCCTGCGCAGTCGTTCGCAATTCACTGGCGCGCCCATCAGCGATATTGCTCTGCAAGGCGAGACATTGAGCGAATCGTACAACCAGGTGGTGTCCAGCCTCTATGCCGATGAGATGCAGCGGTCGCGCGTCTTGGCGGGCGCAATTGCCGCGGGCAGCAGGCAACGCAGCCTGGCCGACGAATACGCCAGCTGGGACGAACTGGCAGCTGTGCAGCGACAAAACGAAAGCGCGGCTTGCCGGGCGGTGGGATTGGTGATCGAAACGCGCCCCGACCACATCAGCACCGACGAAGTCCGCCGCGTGCGCCGGTTGGGCTGTACCAAAGTGCAGATCGGCTTCCAAAGCCTGGACGACCGCGTGCTGTCGCGTAACAAACGCGGGCACGATGTCGCTGCCACTCGCCGCGCTGTCAAGCTGCTGCGCCTGGCTGGCTTCAAAATCCACGCTCACTGGATGCCCAACCTGTATGGCTCCTCGCCCAGCGCCGATCTGGACGATTACACCCGTCTCTTTGCCGATGCCGATTTCCGCCCCGACGAGCTAAAAATCTATCCCTGCTCGCTCATCGAAAGCGCCGAGTTGATGCAGCCGTATCGCGCCGGCAAGTGGCGTCCCTACACGCAGACAGAATTGCTGGAACTGCTGGTCGCCTGCTTCTTGCGCACGCCCGAATATTGCCGTCTGACGCGTGTCGTGCGCGATATCCCCGGCACCGATATCGTCGATGGCAACAAGGTAACCAACTTCCGCCAACTGGTCGAAGCCGAACTGGCGCGGCGCAGCCAATCCAGCTGTGACATCCGCGCGCGCGAAATCGGCCGACGCTCGGTGCAAGCCGCCGACCTGCGCCTGGATCGCCAGCAGTACCAGTCCAGCATCGGCGAAGAAGTCTTTTTGCAATACATCACCGACTCGCGCGATATCGCTGGATTCTTGCGCTTGTCGCTGCCCGCAAGGCGACAAGCTCCCCTGCTGGAAGAGCTGCGCGATTGCGCGATGATCCGCGAGGTGCATGTGTATGGGCTGGCGCTGGGCATCGGCGAATCGGCGAATGGTCGCGCTCAACATGCCGGCTTGGGCACACGGCTGCTCGAAGAAGCGGCAGCACTGGCAGCGGCGCGCGGCTATGGTCGGCTGGCTGTCATCAGCGCTGTCGGCACGCGTGACTATTATCGCCGGCGCGGCTTTGTCGATGGCGAGCTCTATCAAATCCGCGAATTATCATCTGGGCGCGCATGAACACGTTGGATGTCGTACAGGGCGCAAGCAATCGCAACGACCGTCTGCGCCTGCTAATGCTGCTGATTATCGCCGCGACCGTGCCATTTTATTGCTTCGCGCTTTACATCATCGGCAGCGCGCCAGTGTCGGTAGAAAGCGTAATTATCCAGGCTACATTGACTGTGCCACCCGCAGCCAGCTTCACGCCCCTGGGAGCAAACCTCTACCCGACCGCCAGCTTCACCTCGCCACCGCTATTCCCGACCTATACGCCGCTGAGTCTGCCGCCGGTCAGCACGCCGCTGCAGATCGTGCCGCCAACCGCCATTCCCGCGCCTTCCAACGTCCCGCCCAGCCTCACGCCGGCGCCGCGCGTAATCACCGACGACCGCGATTTTGATGGCGTGCGCGACAGCGAAGACAACTGCCCGAACGAAGGCGGCTTTGTCGATGCGCAAGGCTGTCCCTATGCCGATGACGAAGACCGCGATGGCTTCCGCGATGCCAAGGATGCCTGCCCGCGCGAGCATGCGCCCAACAGCGTCCGCGGCTGTCAGGATTTTGATGATGATGGCTTGGACAGCGCCGATGATGCCTGTCCTGACCGTGCCGGTCCGCGCGCCAATCGTGGCTGCCCGCAGGAATGACTCGCCTTTGTGCCAATTGCGAAACATAGCAAGTAATCAAAACAGACTGAACCACCGAGTACAGCGAGTTGAAAGCGTACACCGCGAGTCTGAAAGTAACGACATTGCAAGAATTCTCATCTTGATTAGACCTCTATACGACAGGCTCGCCGGGCATTCTAGCGCTATCGTGTCTCGAATCTGTTGCCGCGATATCGTTGCCAACCTCCATAGTCACTTTCTCTGTGTATTCAAAGAACTCGGCGAACTCGCTGGTAAAAATCAATTACTTTGTAGACGAACCTTCTGCGGCAATAACGGTTACAATCACGGCAAATTGAACGCAAAGGACGCTCCGCCATGACCACACTAGATATCGCCAATGCCATGAACGACCAGTTGGTCGCTTGGCGCCGGGAAATCCACATGCACCCCGAACTGGGTTTTGAAGAGCAGCGCACCTCGCGCCTGGTCGCCGAGACATTGCGCGATATGGGCATCGAAATCGAAGTCGGCGTGGCCGAGACGGGTGTGGTCGCGCGCATCGGCGAAGGCAAGCCCGCTGTCGGCATCCGCGCCGATATGGACGCCCTGCCTATCCAGGAAGCCAATGATGTGCCCTACAAATCGCAGACGCCGGGCCTGATGCATGCCTGTGGTCACGATGCGCACACAGCCATGCTGCTGGGCGTGGCGCGGCTGCTCAATGATTTGCCCGACCGACCTGCTGGCGAAGTGCGCCTGCTCTTCCAGCCCAGCGAAGAAAAATGGCGGGAAAGCGACGGCCACAGCGGCGGCAGCTTGATGGTCGAGCAAGAAGCGCTGGCAGGCTTGGATGCCGTCATCGCCTGTCATGTCAGCAGCGGCGACGCGGTTGGCAGCATCTCGGTCTGCGATGGCTTTTCGCTGGCTGCGCCCGATGCCTTCGAGGCGACCATCATCGGCGAAGGCACACATGGCGCTGCGCCGCACAACGGCCTCGATCCCATCTGGCTGGCTGCGCAGGTCATCAATGCCTTGCAGGCGATTCGTTCGCGCCGCCGCAACCCCACCGAACGTTCTGTCGTCAGCCTGGGCAGCATTCACGCCGGCATCGCGCCCAATGTCATCCCCAACGAAGTCAAACTGACTGGCACGATCCGCACATTCGAGCAAGAAGCGCGCGAAGACATCCACCGCCTGGTCGAGCAAGCCTTCGCCTTGACGCGCCACTTCGGCGGCGACTACGAGCTGCATATCTCGACCGGCTATCCCGCGCTCTACAACGATCCGGCTGTGGCTTCGTTGATTCGCGAGGTGGGCGCTGACCTGCTGGGCGCGGAGCAGTCAGAGCAGGGCGCGCCAATCATGGCGGGCGAGGACTTCGCGTTTATGACGCAGCAAGCGCCGGGCGCGATGATCCGCCTGGGCGCAAAGCTCGATCATGTCAACCGCCCACACCACAGCCCGATCTTCGACATACACGAAGGCTGCCTGCCAGTCGGCGTCGGCGTGATGGCAGAAAGCGCGCTGCGGCTGCTGCAACAGCATGCTTAGCTCCCCCCGGTCTCCCCATTACAATGGAGGGAAGCGTGCGGCGACTTTGGAGTAGACTCGACTCCGCGTATTGTCTCGCGAGTCTGTATACGCCTGCTCCCCTCCCTGATGCTTTGCGGAGGGGGCCATGGGGCTGCCGGGATCGCTGGCTATTGCGCTTTTTCTTGCATGATCTGAATCAAGTTGCCGCAAGTGTCATGGAATATCGCGATGATGGCGAGACCAATATCCGTTGGCGGCATCGTGAATTCGACTCCCAGCCCACCCAACCGCTCGTATTCGGCTTGGGCATCGTTGACACCAAGGATGATGGCGGGGAAGCCTTGCTCCATCAGCCCCTGCTGAAAGGCCAGCGATACTGGATTGCGATTGGGCTCGAGCAGCAGCTCGACACCATCGGGGCGCTCGGGCGAGACGACCGTCAGCCAGCGGTCGCCCTCGGCATTGCCTAAGGGCATATCGTGCTTGACCTGGAAGCCGAGAATCTCGGTGTAGAATTGCAGCGCTTTTTCCTGGTCTTCGATGATTACGCCGGTCACACCTATAATCATCTGCTTTTGCCTTTCTTCTGTTTGCGAGCTTTGATTTGCTGCTTGTAAAAGTCGAGCAGGTCTTGATCTTGCCGCTCGTCCCAGACCATCGGCTCGCGGATGACATCAAGCGTGCTGTCACGCGCGCTCTGACGTTGGCGCAAACCAACCTCTGTACCATAGAGGATGATGGGCGGGTTGGGCAGGCTCATTTGCAGCTTTACGGCGCGTTTCAACTTGTCGCAATCGTCCCGGGCGATCAGCGAAAAGCGATCCATATCGTGGTTGTCGACGAAGCTGGGTCGCACAAAGTCGGCCTCGAAGTAGCGGTTGTGGCTGTCGATGAAGGCTGCCAGCCGCCTCTCATCCCAGCTGCCCCAGCCATAGGTATTGCGCAGCGCCTCGGTCAGCGAAAAGTCGAGGCAGCCATCCAGCCGGCCCGTATAGCTGCGCAAATAGGCTGGCGTGTCGATAATCTCGCCCAGCAGCACACATTCGGGGTGCTTGGCGCGCATCCTTGGTCGAAAATGTGACCAGAAATTCTGCCCGGGTCCCGCCGCTACATCCAGCCGATAGCCGTCCACGCCAAAGCGGCGCAGGTTGAATTCGCCATTGGCAATCATCCATTCGCAGGCAGCGGGGTGCTCCAGGTTGATCTCGGGCATGGTCTTGACATTGAAGAAACTTTTGTAGCCCTGCCGATAGCGCTCGCTGAAAGTAAACCAGGCGCGGTAGGGGCTGTCTTCGCTGCTGCAGGCATCGCGGAAAATGGGATGATCGTTGGAAATATGGTTGGCAGCCAGATCCAGCAGGACCCGGATGCCACGTTTGCTTGCGGCCTCCACGACTGCATCCAGCGCTGCTTCTCCGCCCAGGCGCGGTTCAATGCGCTGATAATCGGCGATGTCATAACCGTGATGCGAAGGACTGACCCAGCAGGGGCTCAACCACAGGCAATTCGCGCCCAGCTCGGCAATGTAGTCCAGCTTGTCGCGCACACCCCAGAGCGTGCCGCCACAGACGCCCTGCAGGTCGTCAGTTTGCTGCCAGTCCCTGTTGACGCCGGGATAAAAGCGGTCGAGGAAGATGTGATAGATGACCGCTTGCTTGATCCAGTCTGGGGCGCGCAGCCGATCGACATGATAGCAAAAGAGCGGCGCTTCGCTTTGTGGAGTCGGCGCGAAGGGCGTGTCGGCGGGGATATTGCCAAAGTGCAGCATGGTCGCATGGCGCGTACATTCTTCAGAGGGCGGAAAGTCGGCATGAACAATTCGCCCATCGTTCTGGTGCCCGCTGATGCAATAGCGAACCAACGTGCCGTCGGCCTGCGGCGGGATGCTCGCCCGCCAGCGCGCGAGGTAATCCCAGACGACCGTGTCCCATTCTGTGTCTGCCAGCGCGAAGTCGACGGTCCTGGCGTCTCCAGCGCGTGGGTCGCTGCCATCTGTCGTGTAGCGCAGCTTGGCGCTTTCTATGGGCAGATCGTTGGCGGTGGTCAGGTGGATCGTGACGGCATCGTCCGGCCTGGGGTCGAGCGGCGTCATGTCGTGCTGATGCTGGATGCCACTGCGCAAAGCACGATGCGTCGTCAGCTTGAGTTGGTCGCTAATCAGCTTGCCAAAGATGATGTCCATAGCTGGAATGCGCTCCTCTGGGGAAAAGCGGACGGAATCGCCACGCAGAATTGTAACACCGATGCCCGACATCCATTTTGGATATCCGCCCATCGCTGGCAAGCCTATTTTACAAAATAGGCAATGTAACCCGGCGCTATTTGTCTCAAACTGAAATACTTCAAAATTGCCCGTTGCCAGCTTTAATGAGACATAGTATCAATAAGGAGCCTTGCCGTCTATATTCCAGCCCTGTTCGGCTTAGCTCTCGGGATGCTCGTGGCTGGGCGTATGCTGATGATAAATCCCCTGCCGGTGCATGAGCTGGTGCAGGCGGTTGTGCGCTGCCGCGACTGAGGCGCGAACCCGCTTGTATTGCCGGGTTTCGCTGCGTGTGGCCAAGGTGTCGATGTAAGCCAGCGCGCCTTCAATCTGTTCCAGCACCGCCATGGCATCTGCGCGTTTGAATGGCCGCGCGCCAGCTACCCGCACCTGGACACTGCTGCTGTGCGCCGCGATTTCGCCCTCTCGCCCGGCATGACTGCCCCGCACGCGCAGCCCGATCCAGGTCGATTCACTGACCGGGATGTCGCAGCTGCCCTCAGCCTTCAAGTCGCCACCGATGCTGGTTTCTTCTGCGCAATAGCCACCCACCACGACTTCGACCTTGTCGATAGGCAGCGCCGCCGATTCGACCCGCCAAGACACCGCTACCGTCCCGCCGCCAACCGGCAGATCGAGCCGACTGCCCGGCGACAAACCCTCGACAGCCAGCTCCAGCAGCGGACCCACAGTGACAAAGGTATTGCCAGCCTTAACCGCGTCCATCCAGTTTTCGTAGGTGAATTCGCGCGCGCCCAAATGCGCATATGTGCGGATGCCGCCCAGCAGCATATCTGCGCCCATCTTGTCCGAACCGCCAACCACCGGAATCTGATAGCCCAGGTTTAGATATCGATACCAATCCAGCAGCCCATACGGCGTTATCTGGGCGTTGAAAGGATTAAATGTCATCATTTCGATGGCGTGCACCAGCCCCAGCACGATGTCGGCGGCGCGTTCGGCTTGAGGGTTAGGCGCATGTGGCAGCACCACCAGCCCATTCTGATCGATGCAGCGCTGCGCCCATTGCGCCATGCTGACTTCCAACGCATCGCCAATCGCCGATTCCGAAGGTCCGCCGCTGCACAAGGGATGGATCATCGCGCCCGAATAACCCAGCAGCGATATATGTCCCAGCACTTGCATGCGGTTTTCTGTGCCGACCCGCACCAAGAATTCGCCAGCGCCGCCGAAGTCTTTTGCGCCAAAGGTCGTGCGCCCGTCGAAGTCGCTGACATTGCTGTACATCTCGCCCCATTGGCTGGCCAGCAGATTGACGACATTGACGCCTTCAGCCGCGCCTTCCAGCCAGGCTGTTTGTGGGCTGAGGAAATGCACATGTGTATCGGCAGATACCCAGCCGCGCTCGCCCCAATCCAGCAACTTGTCCAGGCTAAAGGTGATCTCGTCCGTCTCGAGCGTAACGCAGAAGCTCGTCCGGACGGGCTTGATTTCATAGCCGCGCGTGATCTCTACGAAGACCTCGCCCAGCGGCGCTTCTAGCTCGCAGTTGCCCAGAATATAGGCATATTGGTTGGCGCCATTGACGAACTCGCCGTAGTTGTCTTCGAACCAGTTGCGGTTGACGCGCCGATGATTGCCCCGCGGTGGCAGGTATTCGCCCGCTTCGCCATGAAAGTGGATGCGCGCAGCCACCTCGCGCCCTTGCGAATCGACCACTTTGACGCGCAGCAGACGCCGTGATGCCAATGTTTCGACCCGTCCCTCGCGCTCCAGCTGCGCCAGCTCGTGGACGAGCAGTTCGCCATTTGCTCCCCGCAGATATAGCCTTGCATCTGGGTGCGCGGCGAATTCAATGAATGCGCGGTCGGGGGCAGATTGCGGCTGCACATTGGTGTCATCGCCAAACCAGGCAGCGCGGTCGTAGGTTTGCAGGGCTCGCGCCGAGATCACATTGCCCAGATCAATATCGACATCGTCCAATTCGCCAAGCCCGTTGAATGCGACGCCCGCGGGCAGCTGCAAGGTTACCTTTTGTCGCGCGCGAGACCGCAATGGATGCGCCGCAACCTGCGTGGTGCTAATGCCATAGATCAGCGCGCGTTCGTCTTTGGCGATGCAGCGAATCTCGCTTATGGGTTTGTCTGGCTGTGGGTTGGGCAGCGCATAGAGCCAGATATGCTCGGCATAGCTATCGCGTGCGGCATTATGACGGGTTTCGCCCTGTCCGTAGGCAGATTCTGGCCTGCGCCCCAGTTGCAGCGCCTCGGACACTGTGCCCACGACCGTGTCTTGGTTGTGCGGCACGGCGGCAAACGCGCTGGCGCCCCATTCCACATGCGCCTGCTGAATGGCAAAGCGTCGCCGGATCGGCACGGATATCGAGCTGCCATCGGAAAAATGTAGCTGGTATTCCGCCACCAGATCGCCCAGATCGTTGCCAGGCCTTGCGCCCGTGGCATGCTGCCTGCCGCGGAAATCTGCCAGATCATCAGGCAGTTGCAGCGCCCGGTCGGCCACGATATGCGCGAATAGTAGGTAGCTCGCCAGCCGCTCGCCAGCTGGAATGCAGACACTGTTGTCATCCAGCAATATCGCGTTGTTTGCAGATTGTCTGCCAAAGACAAATGGGATACCGCGAAAAGCGCAACTGCCAAACGCAACATCTTCTTGCAGGCGCAGTCCGGCGTCCAGCGCGGCGCGGTCGCAGTTGTAGGCAGCGTCCAGCGGCAAGGGATTGAAGAGCTGGGAAGGTGGGGCGAACATGAGCGACACTCCAATGCAGACCTTTCGCCGAGTCTAGACCGCTCGCTGGTCCATCACAAGTTCAAAGTCCGCGCCACCCAGACAAACGCCGTTGACCTGGATTTCTAGCCGCTGCCGACCAGGATAATAGCTGCGCGTGGAGATGGGGCGGATCGCCATTTTCTTCTGGATGCGGATTACCTCGCCGGCTGCCAAACTCAACTTTTTCAGTTTGAAGACCTTGGGCTTGGTCGAGCCATTCGCCTTGACAAAATGCATCACAAAATCGACCAGCAGCTTCTGCGTCTCGCCACCACAATTGCGCAGCGCAAATGAGAATTCAATTTGCTTCCCGAACTGCAGCACAGCCGGCGCCACCGTCAGATCGCTCAGCTCGACCTGGGCTGGAGCATAGCCCAACAGCGCCAGCGCAGACTTGTCGCCGCTTTTGACCAAGGTGCGCAGCGCATGATTGATGAGCCACTGTCGCTCTTTGCTCGCGCCTTCGCTCCAGGCTGTCATGCGCTCCAGCACAAGCTGTGCATGATCTTTGCTGATGTCATTGAGGTTGTTGGCCACCGAGCGCCGCACATAAAGAGCTGGATCGTCTTTCAAGCATTCCAGCAGCGCGAGGACGGGAGTGGGATCGGCGATAAATTCGCGCAAGGGCGACCACCAGGGCAGGCGCGGGCGGCTGCCTTCGCTGACGAGGCGGCGCACATGCTCGTTTTCATTGTTCGCCCACTGCCGCAATCTCGCCAATGTGGCTGTCGGATACTGGCGGATGAAGGGGCGGATCGCTCCTTCGCAGGTGGCGTGGCGCGTGATGATGGCTATGGCATGCAACGAGGCTGCGGGATGGTCGAGCCCGTGGCGCTCTACGAATGTCGGGATGGGCATCAGGCGAAAATCAGGCATGTCCAGCGGCGCGAATCGGCCGTCATCTTTAGCGAGGATGCCTGTCAAAATTGTGAGCGCAGTCGGATAGTCGGCTGGTAAGAACTCACGCAACTGATCGGCAATCCAGTCGAAGCGCCCTTTCAGCTCCAGCTTCTGCAATTCGCCGGTGGTAGTGGCGACAAAGGCAGCGCTCGCAAATTGGGGATGCAGGACCGCGATGCGCTCGGCAAGCTGCGCCACCAGCCGCTCGTCTATGTAGTTCTTCAGTAGTGGGAAATCTGCCATATCTTCTCGGTAATACTAGCAAGACAACGAGTGAAAAAATAAATCACCGAGAACACCAAGTTTAGAGAGTGCACAGAGTGATCACAAGCTCTGTGTTTTCGGTGTTGGCTTGCGCGCGGTACTTGGTTGGCTTCACTTTTGCCCGGTGCGGATAAAGGAAGAGACGACCCTGCCGATCGTCTCCGTCTATTCTATGCGCTGGTCAAGACCGGCCAATTCGATGCCTGCCTAGCCCTGCTCGGGGTTGGCGCTCTGCCAGAAAGCCACGCGGTTGCCGGTGGGATCTGTGAAGATGCCCATCGCGCCGAAGCCCGGTACTTCTTGCCGCGGCAAGACGACTTCGCCACCCAGTTCGCCAACCCGCGCCATATCGGCATCCAGGTCATCGCTGTAAAAGTAGAGCATGACATCGCCGGGCTTGATATCGTCGCTGAGGGGCGAAAGCGCCGTGGCCAGGTTGTTGCCGAGGTCGAACATCACATAGGTAAAGTCAGGACCCATGGGCACTTCTGTGGCTTCCCAACCCAGCAATGAATTGTAGAAGGCTTTGGCTTCGGCATCGTCTTGGGACGGAATCTCAATATGGACTACTGGACGCATGATCCTTGCTCCTTTGTCAAGCGAATATGTGTTCGATGCGCCGATAATAGATAGTTTGTTCTGTAGTGTCAAGCCCTGGTGTGTTCAGTTGTGTCTGGTTGTGCAGAAGTGATTTCCAAGCGCCTTGCCTTTGGCATTTTGGGGGAGGAGTTTGGGGTGAGGGGCAAGCAACCCGCCGCTGCCGATTGTGACGCTACTTTCCTGGCGACCGCGCGTATACTGCTGTGAGACTTGACAAGCATAGACAGAAGGCGGCAGGTGGCTTTATGCGCGTGATTGTGCACACTGGCAAAGGTGGAGTCGGCAAGACCAGCATTTCGGCGGCGACAGCGCTGCGCTGTGCCGAGCTGGGGCTGAAAACCATAGTCGTCAGCACCGATACGGCGCACAGCCTGGGCGATGCCCTGGATGTGGAGGTCGGTCCCGAGCCAGTGCAGGTCGCCAATAACTTGTGGGCGCAGGAGATCGACACGCGTTATTCCATGCAGAAATACTGGGGCAGAATCCAGGAATACCTGGGCGCATTCTTCAATCGCGAAGGCATCGCCAAAGTCAATGCTGCCGAAGTAACCATCATCCCGGGCTTGGAAGAAGGCGCGCAGTTGCTGTGGATCAGCGAGTATTTCCAGGCGGGCGAATACGATGTGCTGATTGTCGATGCCGCGCCAACAGCCGAGACCATCCGCCTGTTGAGCCTGCCCGATGTGACGCGCTGGTGGGTCGAGCGGCTGATGCGCATCGCCCGCGGGCTGGACAGTGTCATCCGCCCCGTGCAGCGCCTATTCAATCGCGGCAAGAAAAACGACCTGGGCATTGATATCGCCGAAAATGCCTGGGACCAGGTGCAATTGCTCTTCGATACCCTGGATGGCGTGCGCGAACTGCTCACGAACCCTGAACACGCCAGCATCCGCTTGGTCACCAATGCCGAGCGCATGGTCATCCGCGAGACCCAGCGCACCTATACCTATCTGAACCTCTACGACTACGCCACCGATGCCATCTTGGTCAACCGGGTCTTCCCTGACGCAATCCGCGATCCCTTCTTTGATGTCTGGAAGCAGCGCCAAGCCCAAAATATCGAATTTGTGGGCGAGGCATTTGGCAGCTTGCCCCTGTTGACCGCGCCGTTATTTGGCGAAGAAATGGGCGGGCTGGAGATGCTGCGCCGCCTGGCGGACGAACTATATGGCGAGCGCAACCCGGCCGAACGTCTGTTTGATGGCGTCGTGCACAAGCTGGAGCGGCTGGATAGCGATGCGAGTTGGTTGCTGCGCGTGCCGATCGGTTTCGCCCGCAAAGAACAACTGGATTTGTTCCGGTCTCGCGACGAGATCACGTTGAGCGTAGGTCCCTACCGTCGCAATATCGTGCTGCCCGATGAATTGCAAGAGCTGGAAATCACCAGCGCCAAGTTTGAAGACAAGTTCCTCAACATCCGCTTCGAACAGCGGGCTTCGTAGCGACGCCCGACCAATCTGAAACATCTCGGATGACGCCTACCATAACGCCGCCGACCTTGTGGGCGACCCAAAGCGACGCCCCGACGCCGTTTCTGGCTGTTGTTGCCGTACTTTTTTTGAAAGTTGCTGGGTCTGGGGGTAGCATGGCGCGAAGCGGTGATTCGCTCGCTGCAATTCCCATTTGTATCAGTCGTCCAGCTCGACGCGGATCTTGCGGCTGGTCCCGCCGGTTGCGCCTTCCACATCTTCGTCAGCGGTCAGATTGGCGTGCGCCTGACGTTCGTGTTCGGCAGCGCTGCGAGCAGCCGGGTCTTCCATCTCGCTGGCTTTCTTGATTTCGTCGATGGCGGCATCGATCAGAACGCGGAAGCCGGTCGCGAATTCGTTGCCAGCCGCCTGGGTATGTTCGCGGAAGCCAGGTGGCAGCAGCGACTCCATCGCCTTGCCAAATTCTTCCAGGCCGCGCCGCTGATGATAGATGAATTGCTCCAGCGGAGTCGTGCCCGCTTCATCCATCGACTCGTCTGGCAGAGGGTTCTGTTCTTCGCTCATCGTGCCGCTCCTGGTTCGCGCTGTCCGATTACCCTTGTATACGCCGAAAGCGCGCGATAGTTGCGCAGCGGCACAGCTTGTCGGCAAGGCGCGATATTGTGGCGGTGCGGCCAGGTCTAGTTGGCGTCGGCATTGCCCAACTGCTCGATCATCGCCAGGTCTTTCTGCAGTGTGCGCGCGCGCCAAGCAAAGCTGCCCAGCAGCGCCGCCAATATCAGCAAGCTGACTGCTAAGCCCAAGCCCAGATAGAGCGAATTGTCGGGCGTGATAAAGAAGCCCAGCAACATGTTTCGCCAGGCATCGGCCAGCGAGGCCAGATCGCCTGGAGGACCTTCTCGCAGCGCAATGTAGCTGTCGTTGCCGAAGAGGCTGCCAGCCACCTGCGCCGTTTCGTTTTGGAAGACCAGCCAGTCGCCGCCAGGCAGCTCGAAAGCGCCAGCCGCTTCCAGGTCGTCCAGTCGCAGTTGAGTCAATTGCTGCAGCGCGCTGTCTAGCTCGGGCTCGGCTGTATCCAGCATTTCGTCGGCTTGCGCAATAGCCAGCATCAACGTGCGAGAAGTTGCTTCGCTTTCCAGGAAGGTGATGACGATGAAGCGGTCGCCGGCTTGTCGCGCCAATTGCGAGGCGCTGCGCTCGGCATCGATGTCATACGCGCGCACCTGCCAGGTGCCATCCGCCAGGTTGACCTTGCCGCTGTAGACAGGCGCAGCAAGGTTTGCCAAACCCAGCCAGCCAGCTAGGTCGGCAGCTGCGGCCGCTTGGGCATCCGCGCCCGCTGTCATCGTCACGCGGATGGTCGCCGCTGCCGAGGGCTGGTGAAATTGCGCCACGCCAGCCACGCTCTGGTTTTGCCAGCCGACCAAGATCGGCACATTGAAGTCGGCCGACTGAAAATAAGGCATTTCGGCCTGGGCGCTCGTCCAGCCCGCCAATGCCAGCGCCAGCAGCGCCAGCAGGATTGTCGTCGTTCGCTTCGCTCTGCGCATCATCCACCCAGCAGTTCCAGTTTCAGCGCATCGACAGCTTCTTGGCGCAGCGCCAGCCGATAGCGGTGCCACATCAGGGTGATGGGCATCAGTGTTAGCCAGAGTATCAGGCTGGGCAGCAGCGCCAGCACCACGCCGCTGGTCGCCTCGAATGTGCCTTGCGCGTTTTGTGGGCTTGCGCCGATGATGACCGGGTGGATGGTATCGGGCACGATGCGGATGATGAACAAGGTCAGCAGCACGCTGACAAAGGCGAAGATGCCATAAACCGACATCAAGCTGCGCCGCCGCTGCCTATTCTCTATGCCTGCGCGGAGCATCAGATAAGCCGCATAGGTCAGGCACATCACCGCCGCCGAGGTCAGGCGTGGATCCCAGGTCCACCAGGTATTCCAGATCGGTCGCGCCCAGATCGCGCCTGTCAGCAGGTTGATCAGCGCGAATGCCAAACCGACTTCGACACCAGCCTGCGCGATGCGATCCCAGTCTGCATTGCCGCGCCAAAGATAGAGTAGGCCGCCCAGCACAGTCGCGCCAAACGCCGTGAATGCGCCGAAAAATGACGGCATGTGAATGTAGAATATGCGCTGCACCTGCCCCTGCTGGATGTCTGTGCCGGCGACAAACAGCCCCAAAACCAGTGTGCCGGCGAATCCCAGCGCGGTCAGGAGCGTCAGCGCGCGCAGCAATCGCGGTTGTGGGCTGGCTGTTGTTGGCGGGTCTATCCCGCGTTGTGTCATGATTGTTCGCCTAAACCTAAATGGGCTGCGTAGAATTGTAGTAGCGCCACCTCATTCTTCAAGCACGAATCTATACAGCAGCAAGCACAAGACCAGGTAGATGACGGTGATGGCAGCCAGCAACTGCAGCCAGACTTGCCACTCGCTTTGTGGCGCGCCGCCGATGATGCCTTTGGTTGCGCGCACCGCCGTCAGCAAAAAGGGCAGGCAGACCGGCAGCAACGCAATGGGCAGCAGCGCCTCTCGAGAGCGCGTCTGCACGACCAGGGTAGCCAGCAGGGTGCCGATGGCGCTGAAACCGAAGATGCCCACAACAGTCGTCAGCAGCGCCCAGCTATCCAGCAGATATACGCCATACAGCGCCGTCATCAGCGGCAGCAGCACCAGCGCGACCAGCAGCGTGAACAAGCAGTTGCCCAAGAGCTTGCCAACGAATATCGCCGCGCGAGACACCGGCGCCAGCAGCAGCGCGTCCAGGCTGCCTTGGTCGTGCTCCAACGACAGGCTGCGATTGAAGCCCAGCAGACTCGCGAAAATCAGGCTCACCCACAGAACGCCGCTGATGGCTTCTTCGCGAGCGCTCTTGTCCAGCTCCAGCGCAAAGCTGAAAACCAGCACGCTCAACAAGGCAAAGAGCGACATCGCGCTGACCAGTTCCCGCGAGCGCCATTCTGCCCGCAAGTCTTTGCTGACGATGGCGCGCACGGCGCTTATAAAAGGGGTCTTCATGCGCTAGCGGTCGCTTGTCGATAGCGGTCGGCGAGATCACCAGTGACTTGCCCGGCATAGACCAGCGCTCCACCGCCGAGAATCAGAGCGCGGTTGGCATGGGCGGGCTTTCGTTCCAGTTGATGCGTGCTCATGATGATGGTGCAACCGCTTTTTGACGCAGCCGCCAGCAGCTCATCCAGCAGGGCACAGCCGGCGCTGTCCAAGCCCGTATAGGGTTCGTCAAGCAAGAGCAGGTCGGGCCGATGCAAAAGGGCGCGCGCCAGGCTGAGCCGTTGCTGCATCCCCCGCGAGAATCCGCGCACCAGTCCATCGGCGCGTCCAGCCAAACCCACTTGCCCCAGCAAGTCGTCGCGGCGGCGCATCCGCTCGGCCGGCGGCATATTGTAGAGCGCGGCGAAGAAGTCCAAATTCTCGCGTGCCGTCAAGTTCTCATAAAGAAGCGGACGATGCGCCAGCAAACCGATTTGCGCGCGCACAGCCTGCGCCTCTTCGGGCAGCGACCAGCCACCGATGCGAATGACCCCGCTGCTCGCTCGGCTCAAGCCACACAGCAGACGCAACAGGGTCGATTTTCCGCTGCCATTCGCGCCCAGCAACAGCACAAATTCCCCGCGCTGCACAAGAAAATCCAGCCCGCGCAAAACCGGCCGCCAACCGAAATGCTTGCTCAAGCCCTGGACTTCTATCAGCCCGCGCCTGTTCATGCCGGCTTATCCTGAAGAACAGACAGCCGTGCCAGGAGCTCGCGCCGCCGCTGCTGGTAGAGGTCGTGATTGATGCGCCCCTGGTCGTGTTCGCGCTCCAACTGCGCAAGTTCCCGCGTCAGATTGTCCAGTTCGGCGCTTGGAGCCGGGGAGCGCTGCCTCGCGATCGCCAGCCAGCCAGCCAATGCCAAGGCAACTGCCGCAACCATGAGCATGGGCATCAGCGCCTCGCTGGTGATGACCTGCGCATCATCGCTGCTGGTGGCGAAAGGGTCGCCTGTGATTGAGAAGCCAAGCGCGGGGTCGCCTGGCATCGTCAGCTGTCCACTATATTGACGCATTGCGCCCGCTTCGGCCAGCTCGAACGCGCCGTCAATGCGCAGCGAGCGCGGCACTGTCAAACGCACATCGGCAGCCAGCAGGTTGTTGAAGTCTTGTACAAATTCCAGCGCGCCAGCATAAGGCAGAAAGTACGCCAGGCTGATTTCGTGCCGCTCGCCGGGTGGCACGGGCAGTGTGTCAATCAGCGAATTCGGCAAGCCTGCCAGGTCCTCGATTACGACATAACGATGCGTGTCGGGGTCTTGCAGCCATGCTGCGCCCTGTGGCAGCTGCACAAGCAAGCTGGCTTCGCGCCCATCATCAAAGCCACGTCCGCTGGTATAGATGCGGTCGGACTCGTTGCGGAAGCCGATAACTTGCTCGATGACCAGCCCAGCGCCCCGCTCTTCCAGCCGCGCTGCAGCGACGCGCAGGTCAATCTGCGCAATGCTGATGACGCGTGGGTCGCTGGTGGCAGCATAGATGTGCAACATATGTTCATCAGCCAAAGCCCCGACGGGCAGTCGCAAGCTGAAAAGACGCCCATCGTAGGCCGCGCCCAGGGCATAACTGAGGTCGTCTGCGCGCCGCACCTGCTCGAAGCGAAATCGACCATCGGCATCTATGGCGCTTTCTGCCGCGCTGTATCCCCGCTCGGGACTGCCAACTCGCAGCTGTACGATGGTATCGCGGGGTACAAGACCGCCCGCCGTGCCATGCCGCACCGTGCCCGTAATCGTCACAGTTGGCGCTTGCAGGCTTTGCGCGCGCAAATAGGCCGCTATCGCCGCGAATTCCTCGTCCGCAAGCGCCCCTGCCAAACCCAGCTGCCGCCCAAAAGCCACATCGCTGTAGACCGGCGGGATCGCCCCTGGCGCAGCGCAATCCACGCACAGTCGCTTCCACAGCGCCTCTCCCTGCGCCAGCAACGCATCGTCATAGCGCAAGGTGTAGGCATAGAGCGCCACATCCCAGCGCTGTGCCTCGCTCAAGGCATCTTGCCAGGGCGGCATCAGGTTTTCGAGCTTGCCGACTGTGATGATATTGAAGAACTCAAGCGGCGATGCGACCGCAACAAGCGCCTGGTTGGTCAAGTCGAGTGGCTGGTCGACGCTGCCCGCCACCACCAACGATCCTTTGCCATCGCCACTCGCGCCATGACAATCTGTACAATGCTCGGCGAAGAGCCGCGCGCCATTGCCAATATCTGGCTGCCAACTGCGCTGCGCGGTTTCGGGCGGCAGGGTGGCAGCGATTTCTGGCTCGCCACTCAGATTCGTGCAGGCAGCTAGGCAGCAAGCCAGCAGCAGCAACGCGCGCGCCATCATGCGTCGTTCGTCTTTGTCTGCTCGTCGATCTGCCGCAGCAGTTCAATCCCGCGCCGCGCCCAGGCTTCGCGTTCATCATGATAGCTGTGCGCATCCAGCTTGCCCGTGGCGAAGTCTTCGTCCAGATCACGGATGTTGATCAGCACCCGTTGATAATTCGTGTCCAGGTTGCGCTGCGAGCTGCGCAGTGCGCCAGTTGATTCTGGCTGTCGCAGCAGGGGATAGGCCACGATAATCAGCGCGAGCCCTGTCAAGAGCAGCGCGCCCAGCAGTCCAGCCAGGCTCATGTCGCCTCCGCCAGCAGCGACTGGATTTTGTCGCTTATCCTGTCATAACGGATGCTGCCGATATAGACCTGGCGCACTTGTCCACGCCGGTCGATCAAAAAACTTTCTGGCGGCGCTTCGACGCGATACAGCCGGGCAATGCGCTGCTCGGTATCTTCGCCATTGGCATAGCCGATTCCCAGCTCGTCAATGAAGGCTTGGGCTTTGGCGGGAGAACTTTCCAGCATGTTCACGCCGATTACGCGCAGTCCATTGCTAGCGAAGTCTTCGTGCAGCGCTTGCAGGTCGGGCGCTTCGGCGCGGCAGGGTGGGCACCAACTCGCCCAGAAGTTGAGCAGCACGACTTGTCCGCGCAGTCCGCTCAGCCGCAAGGTCTCGCCATTGAATAGCTGCAATGGAAAGTCGGGCGCAGGTCCGCTGGCGGGGCGGCCACGATTGCGTTCTGCCAGTTGCGCGCCCAGGATGAGCGTCGCCACAATGACAGCGAGCAGCAGCGCCGGGCAGCCCCAACGCGCGGCGATTCGTGGTATGGCTCGCTCGTTTCCCGTCATGGCAGATCAACGCCGCGCCCGCACATCGGCTTCCAAGCGCTGGCGATACGTTGCTTCGCGATGTTCGTGGTCGGCGGATGCGGCAGCCTGCGTCTCACCGGCGGCAAAGCGGCGAAAAGTCAGCGCGCCGACTGCCAATGCCAGCGCGGTGGCCAGCAGCGGCAGCACGATCGTCATGGCGCGCAACAGTGGGTCGACCGGCACGCCGACGACATGATCGCCAAAGCGCACCACGAAGCTGTCGATGATGGCTTGTTCAGTTTTGCCAGCCGCAAGCTGTGCGCGTATCTCTTCTTTCCATTCCTGGCAGGCGATTGTCAAACATTCATCCAGCGGGATATTCTCGCAGACTGGGCAGTACATGCGCTGCGCCACCTGGTTGACGGCATTGTCCGATGCCTGGGCAGATGCCAATCCCGCGCAGAGCAGCAGCAACCCCAAACTCGCCAGCAAACGTTTCATGCGCGCGTCACTTTCGGATAAGCGGCGATGGCTGTGCCCAATATCAGCAGCAAGCCTCCCCACCACACCAGATTCACCAGCGGATTAATATAGATTCGGAAGGTAGCGCGCTGGCGGTCGCCACGGATCAACAAGACATAAAAGTCATTTTCGAGTGTGCTGTGCGCGCCGGCGATGCTCATGGGCAGCTGCGGATATTCATCGATGCGCGGACGGATGCGCGCCACTTCGTCACCATGGCGCAGCACGACCAGCGAGGCGATATGCATAAGCCGCCCATCGACCGCTTGCGCGCGCACGAAGTCTTCATACTGCAGCGCGTAATCCTGAATGACCACCGTTTCGCCGCGATCCAGTGTGTGCTGCACTTCGGTTTGGAAGATGGTGCTGCCGATGACGCCGATGCCGATGACCGTCACGCCCAGGTGCACCATATAACCGCCATAGCGTCGCTGATTGCGTCCGAAGAGCGCCACAAATGCGCGCAGGGGATTTTCGCCCAGTGTACGCCGCCGCGCCGCCACACCGCGCATGATCTCGCAGAGCCCAACAATCGCCGCAAACAGGACGACTCCATATCCCAGCGCCGCCACCAGCAGGTCTGTGCCGCCGATTGTCAATCCCAGCACGCCCAGCGCAGTCAGCAGCAGGGGGATACGCAGCATCCCGCCCAGCCGCGCGGCAGTCATGCCACCCCAGGCTGCGAGTGGCGCCACGCCCATCAAGATGTACATGGCAACGAACAGCGGCACGACATAGAACTCGAAAGTCTGCGCGCCGATGGTTATTTCTTTGCCCAGAAACAATTCTGATGTGATTGGCAAGCCGAAGCTGCCCCAGAATATCGCCACGAAGAGCGCGATGAAGATGACATTGTTGAGCACAAAGAGCGACTCGCGGCTTAACAGAGAAGCGAATTGCCGCTCGTCTCGCAGCGCGCCACCCCGCCAGCGCCAAGCCAGCAGCGCCAGCGCCAACAGGGTCATCGCCGCCCAAAATGCCAGCATGGGGAAACCGACCTCGCTGCGAGCGAAACTGTGCACGCTGTCGATGACGCCGCTGCGGGTGGCGAATGTGCCGAACATCACTGCCGAAAATGCCGCGATGACCAGCAGCATATTCCACAACTTCAACATGCCCCGCTTTTCCTGGATCATCACGCTGTGAATGAAGGCCGTGCCCACCAGCCAAGGCAAGAACGCCGCATTTTCGACCGGGTCCCAGCCCCAATAGCCACCCCAGCCCAGCACATCGTATGCCCAGCGCCCACCCAAAATCAGCCCCAGACTCAAGAAGAGCCAGGCGATCAAGGTCCAGCGCCGCGTCGCGCGGATCCAGCTATTGGACAGATCGCCACTGGCCAGCGCGGCGAGAGCAAAGGCGAAAGGAATCGTGAAGCCTACAAAGCCCAAATAGAGCATGGGCGGGTGGATGACCATGCCGAAGTGCCGCAGCAAGGGATTCATGCCCTCTGCGCCAGCCCGCAAGTTGGCTTCGGTCGGCGGCACAGCCCGCGGCGGGATCAGCGCGCTGGAGACGACCTGCTGCTCCACAGGCGCGTCAACCAAGATCCACCAGCGCTCGAATGGATTTTCGATGAAGAGCGACAGACACAGGAAGAATGCCAGCGAAGCCATCATGATGGGAATGCAAAAGGGCATCAGCCGTCTTTCGCCCCGCCAATTTAGACCGATCGCCCCACAGATGAAGCAGCTCATCAGCAGCGACCAAAAGAGCAGCGAGCCTCTCTGCGCGCCCCAAAGCGCCGTGAAGCGATAAAGTGGCGGCGTGCCAGGATCGGTAACCTGATAGACATAACTAAGCTGATACTGCTCGGTCAACAGGGCGACAACCAAGGCGCCGGTCGCCAGCAGCAGGGCGGGGCAGGTCAACAGCGCGGCATTGCGTCCGCTTTGCAGCCAGCGTCGCTCGCCAGTGCGGGCGCTATACAGGCAAGCGGCTATGGCATAAAGCGCGCCAGCCAAAGCCAATGTCAGGGCTGCCAGTCCCAGCTCGGCCAGCATCAGTTGTGTTCCGGGATTTGCCCCAGGGCTTCGGGCGGGCTGCTTTCTTCAAAGCGGCTCGGGCACTTCAGCAGCAGCTCGGTGGCATGGAAGAGGCCATCGCGTTCCAGAGCGCCAGTTAAGATGGCTTGCGCTTCGTGCTGCAGCAGGTCGGGGATGGCGGCGTCTTCGACGATGATTTTCATGCGCGGCGCATTGGCATCCCCCAGCGCATCGTGCAGCGCCTGCGCCAGGTCGTCATATTGGCTGGGGATGTGCACGATCTCGAAACGAATGATGGCATTTTCGCTGTCATAGTCGATGCTTTCGCCATCGACCGCGCCAGAAACCCGCAAGGTGCGTCCGCGATGCGCTGGGTCGTCCAAGACTTCAGCCACGGTGATGAAATAGCGCGCGCCTTGCAAGGTGCCCGAGACGAGCAGATAGAGCAGCGAAACCAGGATCACCACGCCAGCGGTGATGAATTGCACTCGCTGCGACCGCTTGCGTTTGAGCGGATGCTTTGGCTTTTCCCAGCCAACTTGCGACATGGCCGCCTCAATCTTCGTCGTCGGTCGATTGACTCCAGCGGATGGCAAACACGCCAACGATGCCAGCGATGCCCAAAAATAGCACCAGCATGGACAAGCCCGCGGGCGAAGATTGCGCCGCCGCGTCTTGTGCCGATGCCGTGCCCAAGGCGCACAACAGCAGCGAGGCGGACAGGATGCTGCGGATGCGGATCGTTCTCATCGGTCAGACTCTCCCCCGATCTAGGCTGCCTGTCGCGCCATTCTAGCGGCAAAGCGAGGGCGCATACAGGGTTGGCTAGCTCCCGCTCAATTGCATGATATCGTAGGTAGTAAAGGCCACCAGCAAAACCAGCGCTGTTGCCGCCACGACCAGATAGCGCCAGCGGTGGGCATAGCCGATCGTCCAAAAGCGCCGCAGGCTGAAGAAAATTGAGACCATCGCCAGCAGGTTGATCAGCAACAAAATAGGCACGGCGACATCAGCCGCCAAGCCCAGCAGCGGCAGCAAAAATGGCAGCAGCGCATATTGCAACAGGCAACGTATGCCCGAAAACATCAGCGACAGTGTCAGCGCGTTTTCTGCCCGGCGTGCCGACGGCTTGCGAACAACTGCGTCGCCGCTCACAAACAGCAACCTCGCCATGATTGTGTCCGCTCGGTTCAATTGCGCGTTCACACACCCGCACTCCTATGCGCCATCATCGCATCCAGCATACCACAATTAGGCATCATCCAGCAGTTGATCCTGGCTTTCCAGATAGGCCACCAGGTCGGCAAGCTGCTGCGTTGTCAGCTGCCCGGCATAGAACTCGGGCATGACATCGACATAATCGGGCACGATATAGGCGCTTGGCTGGACGATACTTTCCACCAGGTAGCGACGTTCATCGTAGCCGGCAAATTGCGGCAGCGACAGACGAATCTCGTTGGCGCGCGTCCAGGTGCCGGCGGTCAAGGGAGCGGTTGCCTCGTTGTCATGGCAGCCCGAACAGCCCAGCATGACACCGCTCAAAGCCGGCTGCGCGCCATTAAATAGCTGCTGGCCCACCAGCGGATCGCCATACACTTCGTCCAGTTCCGTCATAATCGCTGCGACATCACGCCCGACCGACTGCGCCGCGATCAGCTCGTCGAGTGAGGCAAATTCCAGCGCCCGTTCGAGCATGGCGTTCACTTCAATGATATTGGGCTGATAATCGCAGTAGAGCGACATGGATTGATAAAGCGCGCCGAGGCGGTACAAATTGGCGATAGCCTGCGCGCGGTCATTGCCAAAGTCCAGCGGCAAGTACTCGGCGACTGTCTGCTGCTGCCGCGATAATTCTTCGGCTGTGCAGCCGGCTGGCGGCTCGCCTTGTGCGCTGGCTGGCAGGACCAATTGCGACAAGACAAGCGCGATGAACAGCCAGAGAATCGGCAGCGGTTTGCGTTGCGGTCGGATTGGCTGGGCTTGTGGTGGCATCATGCTGGCTCTGCGCAAATGAAAAAGCCCCCGTCACCGAGGGCTTGTCTGCAGCGGACGCGGCTGCTAGGCCTGCGTCAGCAAATAGGCCACGATATCAGCCAACTGCTGGTCGGTCATGCGCGCGCCGAAGTTGGCGGGCATCAAACCCGAGCTGTAGCCATCGACGACGAAATCGCCCGGTCGCGTGATGCTTTCGACGATATATTCTTCGATCGTGTAGCTGGCGAATTGCGGCAACGTGAGCCGTTCTGTGCGGATGCGCGCGACTGTGCCGACTGTGTCTGGGGCAGAAGCACCATTGCGATGGCAGTCGGTGCAGCCAAACTCGGCATCATAGAGCAGTTCGCCAGTGGCCGGGCTGCCGACGATTTCCATCTCTGCCCAGCGCGCCAAGATACCCGCCACATTGTCACCAGCGGGCGGTGGCGGCGGTTCGCTGGGCAAGGAGCCATCAGCCAGCGGTTTGCCATATTGGGCGACGGCGAGAAAGTCTTCGCTCGTCCAGTTCGCGCCTTTGTCCCAGTTGATGATGTAGGCGGCCAGGTCTTCGATTTGGTCCTGGCGCAGGGGTCCACCAGCCGTCTGTGACCAGGCAGCCATGCCGGTGCTGTTGGGATAAACGCGGGCGCTGCCGGGTCGGCCATGGATGAGCGTGGTGACGATATAGCCGTGCAGGTCGCCCGCCCAGCCGACTTGCGTCAGACGCGTGCCGTTGCTGTTGAAGAAGATTTCGACTTCGTCATCGCCAGTTGTTTCAATATCGACGACGCTATCCCAAAGCGGGAACAAGCCGTTGTCCACCGCCGTATCCAAGGTCTCCAGGACGGCGACGCGCTCGGCAACAGCCGTGTCGATCTGCGCTTGCTGTTCGGCGATTTGGGCTTCCAGCTCGTCCAACTGCGCCAGAATTTCGTCTTGGCGGTCTGCGCCGGGCGGGTTTTCGGCAGCGGTGAACTCTGCGAGCAGCTTCTCGGTATCTTCAGTGAGGCGTACGAGGGTGCGATTGGCCGTGGTGATGGCGACTGTCTGCTCGCCGACCGGGTCAAAGCCAAAAAGATGCGGATTATTCAGTCCGGGCGCTCGATCGCCAGCGCCATAACCGTCTTCGCCATGGCATTCTGAGCAAAGCGAGGCATAGAGCTCTGCGCCGCGTTCAATGGAGCGGCCTGTATGCTGGCGCACGAAAGCCTGCATGCGCGCTTCTTCGTTGATTGCCACCCAGCCCACCAGGATCATAATGCCGACAAACATCGTAATGCCCATCAGAATGCGCGCTTCGATAGACCTGATCACCAATAGATTCATCGCTGTGTCCTGTGTCTGCCTCGCTCAGTAGGGCGCTTTCCGCCTAGTCGAAGTAAGCCGATTCTTGGTGGATGAAGAGATGGTCGCTGAAGATGCGGCGCTCGGGAATGGGATTGCCGGCTTCGTCCAGCATCGGCAAGACTTGCATCATGGGCGCGCCATCGTCATCCAGCATGAGTTCGCCCGCAGCATCCAGCATGGGCATTTCTTCGCTGGCATAGTTGATGATGGGCTCGCCAGCCTCATCCATCATAACTTCGCCACCTTCAATCAGCACGCTGTCCCAGCTGACAACCCAGTCGAGCCGCTTTAAGCCAGCCTGGTTGTCGGTGATGACAAGCGCGCCCCAAACATTGGGCAGCTCGACCGGCTCTTGCGCCAGGTGATGCTCAAATTCTTCCATCACTTGCAGCAATTTCGGCGCTTCATCTACGGGAATAGTGCGGAAGCGCAACGGCAGCTGATTGGCGCTGACATGCTGATTTTTGAGTTCATCCAGCATCTGCGCGAACTGACCATTGGCTTGGGTTTCGGCGTTGATTTCGGCGATGAGTTCAGCTGCCGACATGTCTTCGTGCCCGTGCAGCTGGGCGGTGGTATAGGCGCCGACAATCATCTGGTCGAAGGGAATCGTACGGCCTGTGCCGACCTTGCTGTGCGCTGGCTCGAATGTCAACTCGTGCACAATCTCGGTTTCTGCCGAGGTCTGCACAGCGAACTTCGCCAAGCCCATGTAGCTGAGGATGGTGGTCGCCGAGACCAGCAACATGGCCAGGGTCAGCATGAAGCGGCGGTGGGCATAGCGCCGGCTGGGCGTCACATCGAGGTAGGGCAAAAGCGCCAATGCGCCCAGCGCGATGCTGGGGAAGGCGACGCCCCAAACGAACTTGTCGCCGAGCTTGAGCGCGCCTTGAATCCACAAGAAGTACCAGGGCGCTGTCGTGCCCAAAGGCGTGACCTGCGGGTCGGCATGATTTTCCAGCGGCGCATGATAAAACCAGATGCACAGCACGGTGATGATGAAAGTAACCGCGCCCAGCCACATCATTTCGTTGGTCAGCACATCGGGCACGAAATAGACGCGCCTGTCCAGCGGCACGCGCTTGGCAGAATCTTCGCCGATATTTTCTCTTTGCGGCGGCAGGCTGTGCCCGTGGATGATGACTTTGTAATAGTGCACGCCGGTCATCACGAAGAGCAGCGCCGGCAGCGCCAACACATGCAGTAGATAAAAACGCAGCAAGCCGTTCGCGCCCAACTCGGGAGCGCCACGCAGCAGCAGGTTGACCTGGTCGCCAACCACCGGCGTCGCTTCGGCCATCGATGCGCCGATCGTCACCGCCCACAACGAGAGCTGGTCCCAAGGCAGCAGATAGCCCGAAAAACTCAAAAAGCCGGTGAGCACCAGCAGCAGCAAACCACTGAACCAGGTGAATTGACGCGGTTTTTTGTAGCTTCCGGTAATCCAGGTGCGCATCATGTGCAGCGCCACCACCGCGACCATAAATTCCGCGCCCAGCCGGTGCATATCGCGCATCAGCTGGCCCAGCGGCACATTGCTGAGGATCGTCAGCATGTCGCCATAGGCAATCTCGGGCGAGGGCGTGTACCACAGCATCAACAGGATGCCGGTGATGGTTTCAAAGAAGACAAAATAAGTGGAAAGCCAGCCCAGGCGGAAGCTGGGATACATGCCGGTCACATCGCGGTTGAAATAGGACGGGCGCATGTGCAGCCAAAAGCCATCGGCATGCGGGGTCAGGCGCGGGTTGGGGCGGCGGCTGGGATTTTCGCCGCGGAATGCCTCGCGCAGGTCTTGCACATTCAAGCCGGCTGTCAAGCGCTCGACCGAATCGTCAATGCCTTCGAAGACCGCTTTTTTGAAGCCTTTTTCCTTGACATCATCCAGGAATGAGGGGAAGGGGAGGATGCTCATTTTGCGCCTCGTGTCTCTTCAGGCCAGGTGGGCCAGCTTAATGCAGCGCCCCGATGATGCGCGCGCCGGTGTCGATTTGGATGCTGGTGATCTGTCGGTTGAGGTCGAGCGGGATCGCGCCGCCATCTGCCGGCGTCTCCAACGTCGTGCCATCGGCATAGGTCACCGTGGCGATGAAACGGTCGAGATGGCGCGGAGCCGGTCCTTCGATCCAGTCGCCGCTCAGATGAAACTTGCTGCCGTGGCAGGGGCATTCAAAGCGGTTGTTGGTGGGCACCCACTTGGGCAGGCAGCCGAGGTGCGTGCAGACGCCATACAGCGCGCGCAAGCCCTCTGGCGTCAGCGTCACATGGAAGCGCCCGGCCGGCACCGATGTCGGCGCTGCGCCCACCGATGGCAGCTCTTCGGGATTGAATGCGAATGTGCCGCCGAACTCGCCCTCTTTGAAGCGCGGGAAGGCGAACCAGATCAAGCCGGCGCTCGCCTCGCCCAGCAACAGGGCAATCGAAGCGCCCCAGATGTAATAGAGAAATTCGCGCCGGCTGGGCGCCGCGACCTGGATGCCGGGCGCAACGTTTTGTCGTGCCGCCGCCGCGCTCATCATCCGCGGACTGGTAGATTCTGCTGTTGCCATAGGCTGCTGTCATCCTTCCTTTGCGCCAGCATGGGGCGCTGCTATCACGCCCTGTCCTGCGTTCGTTCAATATATCACAAACTGCAAATGCAATACAAGGTTTATCCGCGAGCCTTTCGCGTTGGCATATCCTGCCCGGCCGTCGCGTTTAGCTGATGCCGTTGGCAACTTGCAGTTCGCGGATGAAGCGGATGATCTTGGTCGCGTCGTCTGGCGAAATGTGCGGCTGGGGCGGCATATCGCCATAGGTCCAATGATGCTGGCGCACGCCAAAAGTCACCGCCATATAGAAGGCTTTGTCGGAATGATGGCGCGGCTCGTAGATGATATGCACGAGCGGCGGTCCTTGCATCGTGCCAGAGCCATTTTCGCCATGGCATTCCAGGCAAGTGGCGTTGAATAGCGCTTCTCCCTGCTTGCCCAGGTCGGTCAGCTCGGTGGTTTTCACGGTCACTGTGCCCTGGCTGCGCGCTTCTTCGTGCAGGACGAAGCCCAGCGCGCCCACCGCCGCCAGCGCCGCCACCGCCAGCGCCATCAGCAGCCGCCTTCGTGATTTCTTTGCCGGCTTCTCCTCTGGCATCAGTAACCTCCTACCGCTGAAAGCGCTTCGAGAAGCTGCATCCCTGGCGCTGTGACTGTCGGCCTGCGAGCATACGCGGTAGAATAGCGCAAATGGTGGCGGAAGGCTAAGGCGAGTTCTTGGTATGGCGATCAGTATAGACCGGCGGGGTGCGCAGGAATGGGCGCTGGCTGGGTTGGGTGGGTAGATTGCCACAGAGGCACAGAGGCACAGAGGCGCAGAGGGTTAAATTAGGGCGACAACCCCAGTTCCTCAATATACGGGGATGGAACTTTTCCACTTCGCAGGAGCATCGTTACTTGCTCTTTGGCACGGGTAAAAGCGACATAAAAGACCCTTCTTTCAGCCTCTAATTGCGCAGGCGTTTTGGCGTTTCGGTTCGGCCAAATCTGATCTTGAACATCTAGGAGCACGACATTGTCGAATTCCTTGCCTTTTGCGCGCAACGCTGTCATCAGGTGAATGGGATGTTTGGACAGGTCTGCGCCACCCACATCGTCGTCAAAAGGTGGCGTGTGGACTAATGTATCCTTGGCTGCCTCAATGTCATCAACAAAGGAAGCAAAGTCGTCTTCGTATTGGCGTGCATACTCAGCCAAATGGAAAAACGGTGGGTCCACATAGAAGACATCTTCTTCGCCTTTGCCGAGATCGAACTGAAATCCCTCGAATTCTTTGCTAAGAGAAAGCAAGGCATCGGTTACAGTCTCAGCGGCCAAGTATTTCAGGATGGCGACTGCCATTTCCAGGCTGGTTTTACCGTCTTCATTCTTACCTTTCAATTCTCCACGATAGCTCGCCAATGCATTAATGCCGTCTATGATTGTACGAGGTCGGCATGTCTGCATGAATGTGCGGAGTGCGAGTTTAGTCTTCTTGTTGAGAGGATAGCGCTTTACAAAGTCGCAAAAGAAAATGATATCGTTCAAGACACTCGATGTACTGCGGCGACGGTCAGCGTCCTCCTTTACTACCAACAAACGAATCAGGCGCTCAAATGTGGCGCTCATGAACAATTGCAAGTCTTCCGCTGCGCAAAACGGGATGTCCTTTGAAGCAAAGAAAACTTGAAATGGGATAATCTGGCTGCGTATCCTGCCAATGAGAGCCAGGCGGCTAGGACTTGTACCTACTGAAATGGAGGAACCCAAGAGCTCGTGCACATGGTTGAGGGCATCGGCAATCGAATCGAGTACAAGAATGTCAATTCGGGCTGAGTTCGAATCATATGCACTGATTTGCTTTGGAACACGCCTCACATTGTGTTTTATCAACATCTGTGATCGCTCAACAATGTTAGCGGGTGAGCGGTAATTTGTAGCCAATGAATGAGTGACGAATCGCATACCAAAGTAATCGGCGGGCTGCAAAATGTACTCTGGAGTCGCGCCGCGCCACTCAAAGATTGCCTGATCATCATCTCCCGCGATTGTCAAGGTTGCTCGCCTGCGATTTACAATTGCTCGCACCAAAGCCAGGTCAAGAGGATTGATGTCCTGAAATTCGTCAACAAGTACATGGCCGTATGCGGCTGCGCCAGACAGGTAACTCCCTTTGTCAACCGCTGACTGCTCGTCCTGAAACGCAAAGTACTTCTGGTCTTCCAAGGTGAAAGTCGCTTCGTCAATTAGGCGTGCGGATGCCTCAAGCCAGAAGCAGTAAAATGCGTCATAGAATTCATCAGGATTAGCGGCTGTGTCGCTGATTACATCGAACATGACGAGTTTGTCAATCTGCTCTTGCAATCTCCATGCGAGGCCTTGTGTATCTAGTGCCGACCAGTGGTTGAAGAACTCTTCTTTTGTTGCATGCCTCACATGATCGAATCCAAGAGACTTTAGGGAATCAATCATGTCCATGAGATTTCGAGGCGCATTACTGCTCTTCCAACGATTACTACTTTGAATTGCACCCGAAACTCTCGTATGATTGCGCCATACCGGCTGAAGCTGGTTGCGCATAGTAAAATGAAAGTCGCTCTTGGAAGTAATCAACTTGGGACTGAAAGCCGCGTTCTTGATTCGCCTGAAGCCCCACGAATTTAGCGTATTTATGTCGAATTGATCTCGGATTCCAGCGAACTCATTGTCTTCGTTTACCCTTCCACGCAACTCATCTCGAGCAGCGCGGGTGAATGTAACAATCAGAAATCGTGGCTTGCCAGATGAATTCTCTGCAACTTGCTTGCATCTCTGTAGTAAGCATAACGTCTTGCCACATCCTGCTGGGGCCAGTAGCCTAATATTTTGGTCAACCGGTGCTTCAATAAAGGCTCGCTGTGATTCGTCAAGTTGTAGCATTGGGTTCTCTCTGGCTGCATGGTTGCCACTCTACTTGGGCAGCAAACATTGTACACAAATCATCATCGTTTCCAATTAGCAATGTCCGTCATCCCCTTCATTCCCTTCGTGTCCTTTGTGGTTACGCTTTTCTCTGTGCCTCTGTGCCTCTGTGGCAATCAAAACGGGCGAGTCGCCGCCTCGCCCCTACGCCGGGGGATGGGGGCTTCGGCCTCCGCGGCGAAACTTCCCCCCATTGCTATGGGGGGATTGAGGGGGGTAGCTATGCGGGGATTGTGGGGGGTAGAATTAGCCCATGCCCACCCGCGCGCTCCGCCACGCCTCCACCACCTGGCTCGACCTGGTTTCTCCGTCCGTCGCTGATGTCGCGCGCCTGCAGGCTCGCTATCCGCAGTTTCATCCGCTCAACCTGGAAGACATCCGCAGCCGCATCGAGCGCCCCAAAATCGACCAGGCCGATGACTACTTGTTTCTCGTCATGCACTTCCCGCAGTGGGATTCGGCTGGCGAGGTTTCGCGGGCCAGCGAGGTGGATTTTTTCGTCGGGCGCGATGATGTGGTGACCGTGCACAATGGCACGCTCAAGCCCTTGACGAGCGCCTTCCAGCGCTGCCAGGCTGATGACGAAGCGCGCGCCGAGCTGCTGGGGCGGGGCGGTCCGGGCGCTTTTTACACCTTGCTCGACCAGCTTGTCGACTACATCTTCCCGATTTTGAACAAGGTCGAGGGGCGGGTGGCGGCTATCGGCGATGCGCTGTTTGAATCCAACGCCAAGCGCACCATCCGCGAGATCGCCCTGTTGCGCCGCGACATCATCTCGCTGCGCCGCATCATCCGCGCGCAAATCCCGATTGTGCTGGAGCTGGAATCGGTGGCGCATCCCATCTTGCACGAGGACATGGAAGAGTACTTTGGCGATATCGCCGACCACCTCTTCAAGCTGCGCGATATCGCCGATGAAAACTTCGAGATTATCAATAGCTATGCCGAAGCCGCCGACACGCTCGCCAGCCATCGTATCAACGAGGTCATGCGCATCCTGACGGTCATCTCGGTCATCATGCTGCCCTTGACCCTGATATCCAGCATCTATGGCATGAATATCGATTTGCCCTTTGCCGATGACCCCAACGCCTTTATGCTAACCGCCATCATCATGATCCTGGTTGCTCTGCTGATGTTGTTGATCTTCCGCCTGCGCCACTGGTTGTAGGCTCGCCCATGCTCAAACCCGCCGCCTATATTGAAGATGCCGGTTCGCTGCATCGCGCTGTGGAGCGCCTGCGCCGTCAGCCGCGCCTGGCTGTCGATACCGAATCCAACAGCATGTACGCCTATCGGGGTCGCACCTGCCTGCTGCAAATATCGACCGCCGCCGAAGACCTGCTCATCGACCCGCTGGCGATAGACGATATCGGCGCGCTGCAGGGCATATTGGCAGACCCGGCCATCGAAAAAGTCTTTCATGCCGCCGAATATGACCTCATCTGCCTGAAGCGCGACTTCGACTTTGATGTCTGCGGCATCTTTGACACCATGGCGGCTGCGCGCGTCTGCGGCTATACGCGCATCGGCCTGGGCAATATGCTCAGCGACCTGCTCGGCGTGCCGCACAGCAAAAAGCACCAGACCGATGACTGGGCGCGGCGTCCCCTGCCAGCCAGCTATCGGCGTTATGCCCAGATGGACACGCATTATCTGCTGCGCCTGCGCGAATTTTTGTATGCAGAACTGGCTGCTGCCGACAAGCTGGACGAAGCCCGCGAATACTTCTCTGATGTCACGCGCATCACGGTCAAGACCGAACAGTTCGACCCCGATGGCTTCTGGACGCTCAGCCGTCCGGGCGCGCTGGACAAGCGGCAGATGGCGGCTCTGCGCGAGCTGTATATTCTGCGCGACGAACTGGCCCAGGCGCGCGATGAACCGCCGGGGCGCATGATGTCCAACAAGGCGCTGCTGCAAATCGCCAAATCTCTTCCACGCCGCTCGGCAGAGCTGGAAGGCATGCGCGGATTGCCACGTTGGCTGGTGCGCCGCCACGGCCACGAAGTCATCGAAGCGGTCAAACATGGCGCAGAAAGTCGGCTGCCGCTCGAGCCGCCCCGCCAACCGCGCATCCCCAACCATATCGCCGAACGCTATAATGCCCTGGTCAACTGGCGTCGGCAGAAGGCACAGGCGCGCGGCGTCGAATCCGATGTCATCATCAGCAAAGGTACCTTGTGGCAGATCGCCCGCCGCCAGCCCGGCACAATCGACGACCTGCGCGACATTGATGGCTTGGGTCCCTGGCGGCGCGGGGAATATGGCGCGGAGCTGCTGGGTGTGATCAATGGGCGCGGCTGACAAATACGCTTTGCCCGAGCGCCAGGCAGCCCTCCTGCGCAGCCTGGCCAGGCATTCGCCAGCCGACCCCAAAGAAGCGCGCGACATTCTGCTCATCAGGCGGCTCGTCTGCCAGCACAGCGACATCATGAGCCCGCGTTGCCAGGTCGGGCACATTACTGCTTCGGCGCTGGTCATCGACTGCGCAAGCGGGCGCATTTTGTTGCACTATCATCGAAAGCTGAGTCGCTGGCTGCAGGTGGGCGGTCACCTGGAAGGCGAGGTCGAGGTCGCCCAGGCGGCTTTGCGAGAAGCGCGCGAAGAAACCGGCTTGCCCGACTTGGCATTCTTCCCGCACGCTGCCGCTGTGCCGGTCGATCTTGATGTGCACACGATTCCCGCGCAGCCAAATATGCCAGCCCATCTGCACCTGGATTTTCGCTATTTGCTGACGACCCGGCAGCCCCAGGCTCTGGCGCCACAACGGGGCGAATCGCTGCAGTTTCGCTGGCTGACTGTGCAACAGGCGTTGGCGCTGGACGATGCGCTGGATTCATCGCTGCGGCGTCTGCTGCGCAAGGCACAGGCAGCTATCGCCCAGCTTGGCTGAACGGGCGCGCGATGTGCTACACTGCCTGCAAATTCTGCAACAACGAGTCGACATTGCCATGTCCAGCGACCGCAGCGAACAACTCCGCAAGATCAAAGACGAACTCCTCAATCTGACTGAGTCGCCGCTCTATGACTATCGCCAGCGCAACAACTACTACCCGGTCATTGGGCAGGGCAACCATTATGCCGAGATCATGTTCATTGGCGAAGCGCCCGGCAAGAACGAAGCCGAAACCGGGCGGCCCTTCTGCGGGGCGTCGGGGCGCGTGCTCGACCAGTTGCTGGCTTCTATCGATGTGCCTCGCCCAGCTGTGTATGTAACCAATATCGTCAAAGATCGCCCGCCCAACAACCGCGACCCGCTGAAGACCGAAATCGACCTCTATGCGCCTTTCCTAGAGCGGCAAATCGACATCATCCAGCCCAGGGTGCTGGCGACTCTGGGCCGTTTTTCGATGGAATTCATCCTGCGTCATTATGGCGCCTATCGCTCTGGCGCGCGCATCAGCCAGCTGCACGGCACGGTCATCTCGGTGCGCGCATCGTATGGGACAACGTCTGTTGTGCCGCTCTATCATCCCGCCGCCGCGCTGTACAACGCCAGCCAACGCGGCACGCTCGAAGACGACTTTCAGGTGCTGCGCCAGTTCATCGGCAGCCAGTAACGCGCTATAATCGCAGTCAGAGGCAAGAGCACAGGAGAACGCCAAGTTATGGAAGCTGTTGCCAGACCCCGCACTCTCTCCCCGCCAGCAGAGACAACCATCAGCGCCGACGAGTTCCTGGAACTGTCCAACTCGCCTGAATACGCCGATTGCAACAGCGAACTGGTTGAGGGAAGGGTAATAGAAATGACGAGGCCAAAACTGTTACACGGATATGTTGCGACTGAGTTGGGTTTGGCATTGGCTATGCATGTCAAGGCGCAAGGACTCGGCATGGTAATCACCAGTGAAATCGGCTTTGTGCTGACGCGACGCCCATCCGGACGCGATACCGTTCGCGGTATTGATATATCTTTTTTGTCCACTGAACGCACTCCCGATCCGCTTCCAGACGGCTGGATAGAAGGCGCGCCAGACCTGGCTGTGGAAGTGATGTCGCCCAGCAACACCGTGAGCGATATCAACTTGAAGATCCGTCAGTTGCTGGATGCCGGCGCGGGCGCGGTGTGGATAGTTGATCCAGCCACAGGCAGCGTGCAAGTTCATTCGGCGCAGGGCATCCGCGTATTCCTGGAAGACGACACGCTCACCGGCGGCGATATCTTGCCCGGCTTCGAAATCAAAGTCGCCGACATCTTCCCTTGGTAACGCCATCCCCTCAACGCAGCGGATGCTCATGCCGCGGCGCGTTTACTTCTGCTGGGATGGGACAAACATAGGGACTGCGCTCAATCGCGGCTCGGAATTCTGCTTGCGCATCCGCCAATATCCCCGGCGACAGCACCAATTCCGCTGCGGCCAGCGCCATGACCTTGGCCGCGAACATCATGCCTTTGTGCCCGATGGATGTCCGCCCGGTCGCCACGACACCCCAGGAATGCGCTGCGGCTCGGCTCGCCCAGGTGGCGGTTTGCAACATGCTGCAAGGCGCGTACCAGCTCATATCGCCCATGTCTGTCGAGCCAGGCGAGACATGCCCCTTGTCCCGGCTGGGCAGCACATCGCCAATTAGCGCTTGTCCGGCGGCTTCTGCGCCCAGGCCATAACGCTCGACCAGGCTGCGTACATTGGCATCGCCAAAATGCTGGTTGATAGCGGCAGCGTAGGCTTGTTCTGCGTCGCTGAAGTCGATCCCGCCCAGCTCGCGCATGATTTCGTATTGCAAATCTGCCAGCACTTCGTTGGACAGCACGCGCGTCGAGCCCGACTTGTAGACCACCTCGACCCGGGTGTCGGTCATCATAGCCGCGCCACGAGCGATGCGGATGACCCGCTGGCAGACCTCATCAAGCGTCTGCGCTTCATTGGCGCGCACATAATAGTAGCTTTCGGCAAAGTCGGGCACGACATTCGGCGCCAGCCCGCCGTTGAGGATGGCATAATGCAGGCGCACATCGTCGGTTACATGCTCGCGCAGGTAATTGACGCCGATATTCATCAATTCCAGCGCATCCAGCGCCGAACGCCCGACATGAGGATCGGCAGCGGCGTGGGCGGTCTTGCCATGAAAGCGGAAGTAATAGCGATTAACGCTGAGCATGCTGCCTTTCATCGCCGAGTTGATATACGAGGGATGCCAGTTGAAGGTGGCGTCCAGGTCGTCAAATGCGCCCGCGCGTCCCATGAATACCTTGCCGCTGCCACCTTCTTCGGCCGGGCAGCCATAGTAGCGCACAGTGCCAGCGCGCCCCGTGCTTTGCAGCCAGGCCTTAAGCGCCAATGCCGCTGCCAGACAGCCCGTCCCCAGCAGATTGTGCCCACAGCCATGACCAGGTTCGCCAGCCGCCAGTGGCTCGGGCGAATGCTGATTGCGCTGCGACAAACCGGGCAGGGCATCATATTCGCCAGCGAAGGCGATGACGGGCTTGCCCACGCCCCATTCAGCCGCGAAGGCTGTGCTCAGCCCGCCGATATCCCATTCAATGCGAAAGCCCTCCGCCGCCAGAAAATCGGCCTGCAGCTTCGACGCTTTGAACTCGACAAATTGCAGCTCGGGGTTATCCCAGATTTCGTCCGACAGCGCGGTGAAGCGCACCTGATGTTCGTCCAGCCAATCGGCGATATCCTGCCTGGTTTGCATACTTTTCTCCCTGACGCAGTTGGGTTGGCGTTGCTGATTGCGAAGTCGCGGAGCCTGCGCGATTTAGACATCCACCGTGGCGACAACCTGCTGGTTCGGCTCGGCGCTGGAATCGGCTGGCAGCAACTCCACCGACGCCTCGGGCAGCGCCAGGCTCAATGTACGAAAGCCCAGCCGATGCCCCATATCGCGGATGGCCACCAGCAACTGCGTGCTCAGATTGCGCGGCGACCAACAATACACATCGGCTTTGCGCGCATTGTAGAGCTGCTGATGAAAGCATACCAACGCTTCGTGCCCAGAGGCATTGACATAGCGGCGGTGTTTGGCGCGCTGGGCGATCTGGGGGATGCTATCCCAGTGCGCGGTCCATTCTTTTTCCCAAAGCGCGCGCGGACTGCCCCAGCGCCCGGTCGCCATCGTCCAGCCGTCGATCATTGCCGAATCGTCCTTGTCAAATGCTTGACTCTTATAAAAGCTCTGCCCGATCTGCGCCGAAACATCGTGCCGCCGCGTGCGCATCGACTCGTTGGTGCCGAAGTATTTACGAAAATAGGTGGCCAGCTCTTTGTCATAATCGGGATAGGTGACCGAAACCCTGCCCAGCGCTCGCGCATCTGTCAAGATCGTCTCGGCCAACGCATGATGAACGTCATCGGGCCAGCTAGCCGCGACCAACATATCTGCCAGGTGCAGATGCTCGTCCATGGGCGTCAGCTCATCGTTGGCGAAGGCTTCGGCATAGGCCAGGATCTCGCCGGCATGTTCGAGCACATAAGCGCCGCCATTGCCGCTTAACAAGTGACTCAGCCAGATCGCGCCGGTCTCCAGCGACATCCAGGCACCACCATGCAGCCAGCGCTCATAGATCGTCAGCGACGCGTAGGGCAGGTCTTCCACCTCGCCACGCGCATTCAGCCGCTGCCACAGAGCCACGCGCTCCGTAAAAAGCCGCACGATCTTGCCACTGTCGTCCAGTGTCGCCTGCCGCACCTGCATGCGTCGCTCTTCGCTTCACCTCGGTTTCGACCTAGTATAGTATAACCCAGACACGAGCCTGTGCAGCAAGCGGAGCATTCATGCTACTGGCATTTGATATTGGCAATACCAACATTCATCTCGGGCTTTGGGATGGCGGCAGCTGGCGGCTTTCTTGGCGCGCGCGCACGGTCACGGGCAAGACAGCAGACGAATATGCCGTGCTGGTGCGCAACTTCCTGGCTGTTGCCCAGGTCGATATCGGCGACATTCATGCCGCCTGCATGAGTTGCGTCGTGCCGGCTTTGACGCCCACTTTTCACGAGCTGGCGCGCCGCGATTTGCAGTTGGAGCCACTCATCGTCAGCAGCCAAATTGAACTGGGCATAGCCATTGCCATCGACACGCCCGAGCAAGCCGGCGCCGACCGACTCTGCAATGCGGTGGCGCTTTCCCAGCTGCATGGAGCGCCGGCGATCAGCGTTGACTTTGGCACATCGACCAATTTTGATGTGCTTTCGGCGGACCGTTCTTATATTGGCGGCGTGATCGCGCCGGGGGTCCGCCTGGCGCACGATGCCTTGGTCAGCCGCGCCGCCCAGCTGCACAAGGTCGATCTGCTGCCGCCGCCCCTGCCGGTGGGCACCAACACTGTGCACGCCATGCAATCGGGCATCTTTTGGGGCTATGTCGGCATGATCGAGGCTCTGCTGGGACGCATCCTGGCACAGTTGGCTGCGCCGTCCGCGCGCGTTGTCGCCACCGGCGGACTGGCGACGCTCTTCAGGCAGCACATCCCGCGCATTGATACGATCGCGCCCGAATTGACCTTGGATGGTTTACGGCTGTTGCACGAGCTCAACTCCGAGTAGCCGCCGAGCCAGCTGCAAGGCATCGACGGGCCAAAAGCAGGCCGGGCGCGGTCGGAAAACGCCGGGCTTGCCCGCCTCTGGACGACAGCCCAGCAGCGCGCGCTGCCATTGCTGCGGGACTGCCGAACGACCATAAACCGCGCCCAGCAGCGCGCCCGCGATGGCTGCGTTGGTATCGGTGTCGCCGCCGCGCAGCACAGTATCGACCAGCGCAGCTTCCAGGCTTTCGGCGTGCAACAACTGCCACAGCGCGTTCTGCCAGGCAACGAGCACCCAGCCTTGCAGGCGCAGGAAGTCGGCGGGTGGCGCTTCTGCCGCGCGCACAGTCGCATCGAGCAGCGCCGGCTCAACATCCATGTCTCTCGCCCAGCCGACGATATGCGCATACAGGGCTTCCGCTGCGCAGCCATCGCGCACCGCAAGCGCAATCGCCATGACGAAGAGCGCATTGGCTTGCTGGCAGACAGGATGCACATGCGTGATTGCAGCGTCCTCCCGCGCCCATGCCGCCACTTGCTCCAGCGCCTGCCTTACGCCGAATAGACCAAGCGGGCTTGCGCGCATCATCGCGCCATTCGCCTGGCTATCCGGGTTAGGCGCGCCACGCAAGCTGCTGCGCACTGTGTGGCCGCAATCGAATGGGTCGCTGTCCAGCCAGAAGATATAGGCTCGTCGCGCGGCTGCCTGGTCGTATTCCCCGCGTTCCACCAACATGCGCGCCAGCATCAGCGCCATTTCGGAGTCGTCAGTAGGCTGGCCGGCGATCGTATTCCAGGTGCCGCCCGCGGCGATTTCTCGCAGGCCCTTTGGATAGGTCTGGCGGATCTGCTGCGGTGATTGAAACTCGACCAGGCTTCCCAGCGCATCGCCGGCCAACTGCCCGAGCAGGCAGCCTTGCGAGCGATCAAGCTGGTTGTCTGCGCGGGTGCCGGACATCTGGCGAGACTTCGAACGCGGCGAAGAGCTTGCTCCGTAGCTAGGACTTGAACCTAGAACC
>JAJDZQ010000131.1 GCA_022824565.1 Anaerolineae bacterium
CAAACAAAAAAGACCCGCTGCCGGGTCCCTGGTGTGCTGATGGGAAGACTTGAACTTCCGACCTCGCGATTATGAGTCGCGCGCTCTAACCAGCTGAGCTACATCAGCTCGATAGCGGGGGCTGGATTCGAACCAACGACCTTTGGGTTATGAGCCCAACGAGCTACCACTGCTCCACCCCGCATCAAAGCAACTATTCGTTGCACAATTGAAGTCTATCAGCTAGATTGAAGCCAGTCAAGGTTGAATTCTGCGAAGTCACCATGCCACAATTTGAACTGGACGCCCCTTTTGTACCCACTGGCGATCAGCCCACCGCCATCGCCGGATTGCTAGCCGGGCTTGGCTGCGGGCAAAGGCATCAGACTCTGCTGGGCGCGACTGGCACAGGCAAGACCTTCACCATCGCCAATGTCGTGCAGGCGACCCAACGCCCCACGCTCGTCATGGCGCACAACAAGACCCTGGCCGCCCAGCTCTATGCCGAATTCCGGCGGCTTTTCCCCAACAACGCCATCGAATACTTCGTCAGTTATTACGACTATTATCAGCCCGAAGCCTATGTGCCGCGCCATGACCTGTATATCGAAAAGTCCACCGATATCAACGAGCAGATCGAAAGGCTTCGTTTGTCGGCGACGGCATCGCTGTTTACGCGGCGCGATGTGCTCATCGTGGCGTCTGTCTCTTGCATCTATGGCATCGGCGATCCAGTCAACTGGCAGAAGATGTCTGTCGAGCTGCGGGTCGGCGAAGAAGTGCGCCGCCAGCGAGTCTTGCGCGACCTGGTGCGCATCCAGTACACGCGCAACGATCTGGAATTGCGACGCGGCACTTTTCGCGCGCGCGGCGATACCTTGGAGATTGTGCCGGGCTATTCCGAAACCGCCTTCCGCATCTATTTGTGGGGCGACGAAATCGAAAAGATCGTTGAATTCCACCCGCTGACTGGCGAAGTCGCGCACATTCACCAGCAGGTCACCATTTTCCCGGCCCGCGAATATATCACAGACGAAGAACACATCCGCGAGGCGCTGCACGAAATCGAACAAGAGCTGGACGAGCAGATCGTGCGCTTCAAGCGCGAGGACAAGCTCATCGAGGCACAGCGCATCGAGCAACGCACCCGTTACGATATCGAAATGCTGCGCGAAGTCGGCTTCACCACTGGCATTGAAAATTATTCGCGGCACTTCGACCGGCGTCCGCCCGGCAGCGCGCCCTATACCTTGATCGACTACTTGCCAGAAGATCACCTGCTGGTCATCGACGAAAGCCACATGACAGTCCCGCAGATCCGCGGCATGTACAATGGCGACCGCGCTCGCAAGCAAGTGCTTGTCGATTATGGTTTCCGCCTGCCCAGCGCCCTGGACAACCGACCGCTGACATTTGCTGAGTTTTGGGGACGGGTCGGCCAGACGATCTACACCAGCGCCACGCCTGGTCCCCACGAGCACGAGCAGGCCGAGCAGGTTGTCGAGCAGATCATTCGCCCCACCGGCATCGTCGATCCGCAGATTGATGTCCGCCCAATCGAGGGGCAAATTGACGACCTGCTGCAAGAGATCGCCTTGCGTGTGCGGCGCCGCCAGCGCGTGTTGGTCACGACCTTGACGCAGCGCATGTCGGAAGAATTGGCTGGTTACCTGAACGAGCTGGGCATCCGCGGGCAATACCTGCATGCCGAAGTCGACACGTTGGAGCGAGTGGAAATCCTGCGCGACTTGCGCTCGGGCGTTTACGATGTGGTGGTGGGCATCAACTTGCTGCGCGAAGGACTGGACTTGCCCGAGGTGTCGCTGGTGGCAGTGCTGGATGCAGACAAAGCCGGCTTCTTGCGCAGCGAACCGGCGCTGATACAAACCATCGGCCGGGCCGCGCGGCATCTTGAAGGCTCGGTCATCATGTACGCCGACAAGCAGACCCCGGCTATGGCGGCGGCCATCAACGAAACCGACCGACGCCGCGCCAAACAAGCAGCCTATAACCAGGAGCATGGCATCGAACCGCAGCAGATCGTTAAAGATATCCAGGACCTCACCGACCGGGTGCGCGCCATCCAGCAGGAAGCCGATGAAGAGCCAGCGATTGACAGCGGCTTGCAAGGTTTGCCGCCCGAAGACTTGCAAGACATGATTGACGAATTGGAAAACGAAATGAAGAAAGCCGCCCAGGCGCTGGAATTCGAGAAAGCCGCGGCGCTGCGAGACCAGGTCTTCGATCTGCGTGGCACCTTGCTGCGCGAGCACGGCATAGCGGCCGACCTGGCTCTGAGCTAGAGGTTGTGAATGCGGCGCGCTGCTGTGATCAGGCTGTCAACCTGGCTGGCAGCTTCCCGAGCCTGCGCAGGTCCATACGGGTCGCTGATGCCATCCAAGCCCAGCGAGGCGCGGGCGATATTGCACCAGCCATGCGCCAGGGCGGCCAGGTCGTAGCCGCCTTCCATCACGAAGACGATCTTGCCGCCACACAGGTTCTCCGCCAGGTCCAGGCAGGCGCGCGCCAGCCAGTCGTATCCGGCCAGGCTCAGTTGCATGCTCGCCAGCGGGTCAACAAAATGCGCGTCGAAGCCAACAGACACCAACATCAGGTCGGGCGCGAATCGCTCGATTGACGGCGAAACAATCTCGGCAAAGAGGCGGCGATAGTCCGCATCGCCATGCCCGCCCGCTATGGGCAAGTTCACTGTCGCGCCGCGGCCGGGTCCCGCGCCCGTTTCTCGCAATGCGCCGCTGCCGGGATAGAAAGGGCTTTGGTGAATCGAGATGAACAGGACAGACGGATCGTTATAAAATAGTTCTTGCGTGCCATTGCCGTGGTGGACGTCGTAATCGAAAATCAGCACCTTCTGCAAGCCGTGCTCGTTCTGGGCCTGCTTCGCTGCAATGGCGATGTTGTTGAGCAGGCAAAAGCCCATCTGCCAGCCGGCGGTCGCGTGATGCCCGGGCGGACGCACAACCGCCAGGCCATTCTGCGCCTGCCCGCCGCTCACTGCATCCACCGCGCCGATGACCGCCCCGGCCGCCAAACGCGCTGTTTCCAGCGAAATGGGCAGGGCATAGGTGTCCTGGTCGATGAATACCCTGCGCTTTTTTCTGGCGATTTCGACCAGCCTGTTGAGGTGGGCGGCTGAATGCACCGCGCGGATCTGCGCATCGCTGGCTGCGACCGGCGCGATAGCTAGCAGTTGTTCAGTCAATCCCTGCGCCTGCAGCTGCTGCCAAATCGCTTGTATTCGCCCGGCGTGCTCGGGATGTCGCGGGTAATCGTGGGCGGTGAATTGACTGTGCGTCAGGTAGGCGGTGGTCATGACGCCACTCGCGGCTCATACGCAGGGCGGGGGAAGAGCAGCAGATAATCAAAACCGTTCATGAATATGGTCTCGCTGTGGACATAGGCTTGCCCCATGGCTTCCAGAATATGCGGCGGGAAGAATTGCGCGCGCAGAATGATCAAGCCGAATTCCTGGTATTCGATCATCCGCACCAGCTCATCGCCCGCAAATTGCCCGGCCAGATACAGATTGCGCAGTTGCGTGGGATTGGTCACGACATCGCGCCCGGCCGCAATCGAGAAGCCGGCGTCTTCGCTCAGCACGGGCTTGTCGGTCTGCTCGATGCGCGCCACGATCTGTGCGCCCGCTGCATGGTCGGCTTCGGTCAACAAATAACCGATGCGCGCATAGCCGCCCGCCATCCAGGTAGCCGAGTCGTAAAAGCCGGGTTCATCCTGCCGGGTATGAAACGAAACATTTTTTTCTACGCCAAGCAGAGCGGCGACGGCAGCAAATTCACCAGTGGTGGGCATTTTTAAGGTTGCGCGGGCGTATCCCAGATAGAGCGCCGGCACCAGCAGCAAGCTCAGGCTGGCGATGCGCGCCAATGGCAAAGCCTGCAACAGGCGCGACGGTCGCCAGGCATTGGCCAGCATTCGCGAGAAGAAGATGCCGCTCAAAATGCAGGCTGCCGCGATGGAAGGCACCAGGTAACTATCGCCCGCGCCCCAGGTGCCTGCAGAAATCCCGCCCAAGCCAGCTGTCGCCAGAAACCAGATGCTATAGATGGACAAGCGATCGGCATATAATTCCACCATCACCAGCAGCGCCGCCGGCACAAGCAAGAATCCGTGCAGACCGAACCACAAACGGAATAAACCAACCGCCTGGTCATACAAAAAATCATTGACATTGGCGACGATGGCTTGCGTCCACCATTGCCCGCCCGAGGTCAGGTTCAGCCACAAGAAAACCAGCCCGCCCGCCAGCCCAAAGCCAAACGCGCAGAGTAACGCGCGCCGCGGACCGCGCAGAAACATCCAGATGAAGGCGGCCAGCGCCGTGATAGCTGCCAACTGCCTGGTATATCCTGCGCACAGCAAGCAGAAGAGCGCCAGCACGATGCCCCGTCTGTCACCACGAGGGAAAGCCCGTGCCAGCAGGACAACCGCCAGGGCCTCGAAGGCCACCACCATGATGTTCTGGCGGAATAGCGGACCGATGTGATAGACAAAGTTGGAGCTCAGAAATGCCAGCCCCGCCAGCAGCGCAATCCAGCGATTTTGATGCCCATCGCGGTAAACGGCCTGTGCGATGACAACGGAGATCAGCAGCGACGCGGCGTATCCCAGCAGCCGTCCATACCAATAGGCGGGCCCGAAGAACCAGACGAAAGGCGCGGCCAGCATATGGAAGAGCGGTGGATAATTGCTGGAATAAAAGGGATAGGTCTCGGTATCCAGATAGGGCAGCCGGAATTGGCTAAGCAGCGCCGTATCTTGCACTTCAAAGCCTTCGCCCTGATCATAATCGTAGGGAAAGGCGATGAGGTTGGCGGCGTAGACTGTGTAGACGAGGGCGGCAAAGAGCAGCGCGATGGTTGCGCACAGCATCAGCGCCCGATGCACATGCAGACCGGGCTTCGTCATGCTGGCGCGTCGCCCAAAGGCAACAAGCTAAGCCCCACCAAAGCCGCCAGCGCCATCGCGATTAGCGCGACTGTCTGCGCCGGACCGATGCCGCCTTCGCGCCCGACATCAACAATATCGACGGCGAGAATGGCGCAGAACCCGACCAGGCCGCCCACCAGCAGAAGCAGACCCAGTTGCCGTTTGGTGATACCCGCGCTCTCCGCATCCATGCCGCGCAGTATAGACTCGGCGGCCCAGACTGTAAAGCGCTGGCGACCCAGAATGACCATACATTTGCCGTGTCCGCCGTGCTATGCTCGCTGGCTGATGGTCCGAGACAACCGCTGTGTGAACGAGGAGTGATTGCGCGATGATGAAAACGCATACTTGTGGCGAATTGCGCGAAGGAAACGCTGGCATCGTTGTCCAGTTGGCGGGCTGGGTCAATCGGCGGCGCGACCAGGGCGGTCTGATCTTCATTGACCTGCGCGACCGCTGGGGCATCACCCAGGTCGTGGTCGACTTGGAAGCAGCGCCCAATGCCCATGCCATCGCCGACAACGTTCGCAACGAGTATGTGCTGCGTGTACAGGGCACGGTGCGCATCCGTCCCGAAGGCACAGCCAATCCCGACCTGGCCACTGGCGATATTGACATCGTTGCCGATGAAATCGAGATTTTGAATCGCTCGCATACGCCGCCATTTTACATCAACAAGGACGAAGGCGCGCTGGACGAGGCGCTGCGCATGCGGCATCGCTACCTGGACCTGCGCCGCGACAAAATGCAGGAAAATATCCTGCTGCGTCATCGGACTGTCAAGTTCATCCGCGACTTTCTGGACGCCGAGGATTTTGTCGAAATCGAAACGCCCATCCTCTTCAAGACGACTCCCGAAGGCGCGCGCGACTTCCTCGTGCCCAGCCGCTTGCAGCCCGGCCTGTTTTACGCGCTGCCACAATCGCCACAACAACTCAAGCAGCTGCTGATGGTCGGCGGCTTCGAGCGCTATTTTCAGATTGCGCGCTGCTTTCGCGATGAAGATTTGCGCGGCGATCGTCAACCGGAGTTCACACAGCTCGACCTGGAAATGAGTTTTGTCCAGCGCGAAGATGTCATGCGGCTGATGGAAGAGCTGGCCACCGCCATTGTCCAGCAAATTACGCCACAGAAGCGTTTGATCGCCCAGCCCTTCCCACGCATTCGCTACAGCGACGCGCTTGACCAATACGGCACAGACCGCCCCGATATCCGCTTCGACCTGCGCGCCATCGATATCAGCCATATCGCCGGTCGCTGCGCATTTCCTGTCTTCGTGGCGAATGTCAAAGCCGGCAAAAAAGTCAAGTGCATGCGCGTGCCCGGCGTGGCTGGCAAGCTCAGCGGCACCCAACTGCGCAAGGTGGCGCGCGACCTGGAGACGATGGCGAGGCGAGCCGGCGCAAAAGGCCTGGCCTATATCACCATTCCGACCGACCCGGCTGGCGAGCTCAAAGGTCCGATCGGCAAATTCTTCGGCGTAGAGCTAAAGCTGGAGCTGCTGGAGGCGATGGACGCGCAGGGCGGAGATTTGCTGCTCTTTATGTCGGACGAAGCCCAGGTTGTGCATGCGGTGACGGACGCGCTGCGCAATCACTTCAAAGCCGAGCTCGACCTGGACGATGACTTGCTGGCTTTCTGCTGGATCTACGACTTTCCCGAGTTTATCTGGGACGCGGAGCATCAACGTTGGGATCCATCGCAGCATATGTTCACCATGCCCCTGCCCGAAGACTTGCCCCTGCTGGACAGCGACCCGGGCCGTGCTCGCGGCTCTCAATATGACCTGGTCTGCAATGGTTATGAGGTTGGCGGCGGCAGCATCCGCATTCATGACCGCGCCATCCAAGAGAAGATCTTCCCGCTAATCGGGCAAACAATGCAGCACGCCATGCAAGAATTCGGGCACATGCTGGAAGCCTTTGAATATGGCGCTCCACCGCACGGAGGCATGGCCTGGGGGATAGACCGGCTGGTGATGCTGCTGGCTGGCGCGCCCAATATCCGCGAGGTGATCGCCTTCCCCAAGACGCAGGGTGGCACCGATATCATGGCGCATGCCCCGTCAACTGCCGAGCCCGAGCAACTGAGCGAACTGCATATTCAGCTTGACCTGCCCGAAGAGTAGGCGCCGCCAAGGCAGTTTGCGCAAGGTTAGTCGGGGTTCAGCACATAACCGTGCACCAGCCCGCCGACAATCCCGCCAGCGAAAAGGCCGACGAAGTAGGGCAGCAGGTAGGCGCTTTCTCCTGCCACCAGCGCTGGACCCAAGGTGCGCGCCGGGTTGAGCGATGCGCCGGTCGCAGGCCCACCGGCAAAAATGCTGGCAGCCAATGTCAAGCCGATAGCGACGCCAGCCAAGGCTCCCGCGCGCCCAAATGCCGCCGCCTGCATGACTGCGCTGGCCAGGAAGAATGTCAAGATGCCTTCGTAGGCCGCGGCTGTCCACACCGCATCATCGGTCAAAAAGCCTTTGGTCTGGCCAAAATTGTAGGCATGTTCGCCCAGGAAGCCGGCCACAGCTGCGTTGTCTTGTGGAAATACTGAAATCAACACCAGCGCCGCGATGATGCCGCCGATACATTGCGCTACGATGAAGATCGCCGTTTTGCGCGCGTCTTGCTTGCCGCCGACCAGCAGCGCCACCGAAACAGCCGGATTGAATTGCGCGCCCGAGATGTGACCGTAGGTATAGATCAAGCCGCACAAGATCAAACCATGGGCGAAAGCCGGCACAACGACGCCAAACACAGGCGCGACCAGCACGGCCGCCGAACCGACAAATACCAGCACGAATGTGCCGATTAGCTCCGCCAGGCTTTCTCGCAACATCTTGTTCTCCATCGTCTGTCTCCCCAACGATTTATGTGCCTGTTGCCCACTTCGGCGCGCATAGTATACGCCCTGCCGGATCAAATCGCCAATTGCGCTGTTCTTGGGCGTGGCGAACTTGCTGGATAGGCTAAGCAAGCCCCCATCCCCCGGACCCTTTCCCCCAGAACGAGGGCAGGGGAGCATTCAGCGATTCAGTAGGTTAGTTAAGCCCCTCCCTCATCTTGCGGGAGGGGTTTGGGAGGCAGCGCGCCTGTGAGGGTCTACCCCACCCCCCAACCCCCTCCCCGAAGCATCAGGGAGGGGGAGCGCATGCAGAGAAAATGAAATCTGATGCTCAATTTCTTGCAGATTAGCAAGTATTGCACTGGTTTCTCGACGAGACTCCCTTCTCCATTGATATGGGGAAGGGCCGGGGATGGGGTAGAAAAAACTGTCCTGCCCTCAGCTCTTTATAGGGGAAGGGTTTGGGGGGCAGCGCGCCTCCAGCGAATTTTGCCAACTGCGCTGTTCTTGCTGCAGTTGACAAGCGGTTCGCCGCCTGTTATAAACATTTTGCCTGCTGTATGCGTGATAGAACTATATGTGCCGAGCCAACAGTTTCTATATGGGAGTCATCATTTGCTAGCCCATGTGATAGGCGTAAGCCAAGACAGCGGTTAACAAGCGATTCCCAGCCTGTCCCTACGCAGGTTCGAGACACTATGGCTACACGGTACGGTGGGCTTGCCAACAACAACAGCGTGCTTTTTATGGCGCGCTGTTTTCTTTGGCCTCAAAAGCCGGCATAATCGGTGCCAAACGTTTGGCTGAGCAGGCGCGGCAGCCGTTCTTCGATCGGCACCAGCACCTGCTGCGGATATTCCTCATCGGTGAGGTACTCCTGCACATACTGAAAGTTCATCACCTGCATGTTGATGTCGTCCAGCTCAACATCCCGCGCGAAGACAGCCAACTGGATGATCTCGTCCAGACTCAAGCCGGTGTAGATATTGTTGTTCAGTGTGGCCAGCAATCCGGGCAGCCGCCCCAGCAGATCGAGGAAGTTTAGGCTGAGCGCGCGGTCGCGGATGGCGTAGACGACCTGCTGCTGACGTTCCGCTCGCCGAACATCGTTGTTGCCATGACGCGTCCGGGCGAAGCGCAAGGTATCGTAGCCATCCAGCCAGTGCGTGCCGGCCGGCAGATAGAAGGGATCGTAGCCGAAGTTCATATCTGGGTAGCGCTCGTCGGCAATGTCATAGTCAATCGTTATTTCAATGCCGCCCAATTGATCTACGCCCTGCATCAGGGCAGTGAAATCCATGAGCACATAATTGTGAATGCGCATGCCGAAGTTCTGAAAGAGCGTCTGCTGCAGCAGCAATGCGCCGCCGCCATTGGGGCTGCGCCATTCGCCCAGCAGGTGCGCGCGGTTGATGCGCTGGCGCTCGTCTTCGCCGGGCACCACAACATACAAGTCGCGCGGGATGCTCAGCAAGCCAACGCTGCTGGACTTCGGGTCAATGCTCAGCAGAATCAGGGAATCGACCAGCGCGGCGCGGTCGGTCTGGTCGGGGCGCCTGTCGAGTCCGCCGATTATAATGGTATAGCGGGCTTCACCGTCCCAGGCGCGCAAATCAATGGGCCTGCCATCGACCGCCAATATGACATCGCTGCCGACTCGTCTGCCATCGGCGATGAACTGGCTGCGGGCATCGACTGGCGTGGGCAGGCTGGAGGTTGGGAAGGCTGTCGGCATGGCCACTTGCGCAGCTTGCGGGGCGCGTACGACCACGAACATCGCCACCGTCAGCAGGCCAAAGACCGCGATCATGCAACCGGCCAGGGTCGCCCACAGCCAATCCTTGCGACGCCGTCTCTCATAACTGCTGGGACGCAGTCGCATGGGCGCGAGGTTGCTGCCCAGCTGTGTATTCGCTTGATTGCGCGTATATTGCGCCGTACTATACACGGGCGCAACTGGCGCATTTGCCGCTGGGTTGACGGGCTGATGCAACCTGGCAGCAGGCGCTGGCCGGCTCGCGCGGTCATCTGTGCGATGGGTCATCGCGCTCTCGTTTTTTACTTGCTGGACCAGTCTAGAACATGCGCCAGTATAGGCAAGGGCAGCAAATGCGGCAAATGCGCTTGTTAGCAGAATCGAAATTTAGCGGCGGCGCTCGCAATATGGCGGTCGATTGCGCTATCGCCGAGGCAGTCGGCAGCGCCGAGCAGTTGCCTACCTTGCGGCTGTATGGCTGGCAGCCTTTTTGCCTGTCGCTGGGCTATGGCCAACGTCTGGCGGATGTCGATGTAGAGGCGCTGGGCGCGCGCGGATGGGACCTGGTGCGCAGACCATCGGGCGGAAAAGCCATTTTGCATGGCGACGAGCTCACCTATAGCCTGTGTCTGCCGCTGGAGCATGCGCTGGCTCGTGGCGATGTCATCGAAAGTTATCGGCGCATCAGCGCGGGATTGCTGGCGGCGCTGCAAGTGCTGGGAGGTCCCGCGCAAGCCGAAGCAATGGCTGCCGATGCGACAAACGCCCCCGCTGGACCAGTTTGCTTTGTGCTGCCCTCGCACTACGAGATAGCCGTGGGCGGGCGCAAGTTGATCGGCAGCGCCCAGTTGCGGCGAGGTGGCACTCTGCTGCAACATGGCACGGTTCCCCTGCGCGGAGACATCGGGCGTATATGCGATGCGCTTGTTTTTGATAGTGGCTGCGCTCGCGAAAGAGAACGGCTGTTGGTCCGCCAGCGCGCGACAACCTTGGCCGATTCGCTGGGGAGACAGGTTGCTTGGGATGAAGCGGCACAGGCGCTCAAAGAGGGATTCGCCGCAGCCTTTGACCTAACGATGACAGAATCGGTCCTGTCGGCTGCCGAAAGAGAACGGGCGGCCACCTTGCAAACCGAGCGTTTTGAAAAACCCGAATACACTGCCAAGCGCTGATTGCAGCCTAGTCCACCCGCAGCAGCAACCCTTTCAAATACTCGCCTTCGGGGAAGGTCAAAGCCACGGGATGATCGCTCGCCGCGCCCAGTTGGCGGATAACTTGCGCTCGCCGCCGCGCATCCACCAGCGCGCCAAAGACTATTTTTTGAAACAAATCGCGGCTTATCGCGCCGGAACAGGAGAAGGTCATCAGCCAACCGCCCGCTTTGACGAGCCGAAAAGCATTCAGATTCAGGTCTTTATAGCCACGGGCTGCTCGCTGGATTTGCCGTCTGTGCGCCGCGAACTTGGGCGGGTCGAGCACAACCATGTCGAAGCGCTCGCCCACGCCCACGCAATGCCGCAAATAATCAAAAACGTCTGCCTGGATAAACTCCGCGCTGGCTGTCGGGATTTTGTTTAGCGCCGTGTTGGCTTCTGCCAATTGCAGCGCCGAGTAGGCAGAATCTACATTGACCGCGTGCTGGCAGCCCGCCGCAATGGCAAAACCCCCTGTATAGCTGAAGAGATTGAGCAGCCGCGCACCCGTTCCACAACCCGCCGCCAGTTCGCGCAGCAGTCGCCGATTGTCACGCTGATCGAGGTAAAAACCCGTTTTGTGCCCGTGCCGAATATCGACCAGATAGCGCATTCCAGCCTGTTTAATCTCGATTGTGGCGGGCGGCTCATCCCCGCGCAGCACCCCTGCCGACTCGCCCAAACCTTCGCGCTGGCGGACCTCGACATCGCTGCGTTCGTAGATATTGGGGATGCCAGTGAGAGCCAGCAGCGCAGCGGCGATTTGCTCTTTGCGGGCGTCGATGGCGCGCGTCAGGGCTTGTAAGACCAGCCAGTCGCCATAGCGGTCGACAATCAAGCCGGGCAGGTAATCATTTTCGGCATTGACGAGGCGGCAGGCGGTATCCCCAGCAGGCAAAACGCGCCGCGCGATGGCCTGCTTCAACATAGCCCGCCACCAGGCAGAGTCGATTGCGTCGTCGCGCCAACTCAAGATGCGCACCGGGATCTGCGATTTGGAATTCCAATAACCGCGCGCCAAAAAGCGGTCGCGGCTGTCGTATACGGCTACCAGCTCGCCGTCCTGGGCGGCTTCGGCACGGGCGATCGCGCCAGAGAAGAGCCAGGGGTGGCCTTGGCGCAGCGGCTTTTCGCGGTTCTTGCGGACCCAGACTTTTCCCTCAGCCATTCACCAGCATCCTCAGCGCGTCTTCGTCAATGATGGGCACGCCCAGTCCAGCGGCTTTTTCTACCTTGCTGCCTGGCGATTCGCCAGCCACCACATAATTGGTGCGCTTGCTGACGCTGCCGGTTACCTTGCCGCCATTGGCTTCGATCAGCGATTTCAGGACGCCGCGTGGCTGGGACAGTGTGCCAGTCAGGACAATTGTTTTGCCCGCCAGTCCATCGCCAGCCAGCGCTTTTTCTTCGGCGCGCATATTGACGCCAGCCGCCAGCATCTTCGCCAGCACAGAGCGATTGTGCGCATCGCTGAAAAAGTCGACGATATTCGCCACCAGCACAGGTCCCAAGCCTTCAATGACATGCAAAGGCCGCGAAACCCCGATGAGATTCGCCAAAGACTGACTGATACGCGCGATGTCATTGGCGGATAACAGGAGCGCTTTCAAACGGCGCGTCAGCCGTTGATTCAGGTCGCTGGCATCAATCAGCTGCGGAACCAGCTCGGTCGTGGGCTGCTGCAGCCGCGCGATCTGCCGCTCTGCTTCGGAATCGTCGCTGGCCGCCGCTGCCATGATCGGTCTGATCACGCGGGAAAACTCGGCTTCGGCCGCCCGGATAGCATTCGCCGTGTCGAGAAGTTCTTGCATGGCAGCGAAGTTGTCGGTCAGCAAGCCGGCGACTGTCGAGCCGACGCCGTCGATGCCCAGCGAGGTCAATACCTGCGCGAAAGAACGGCCTTTCGCCGTGTCAATTGATTTTAGCAGGTTGTCGACCTTCTTTTGCGCGAAGCCTTCCAGCGCCAGCAGCGGCTCGCCCTGCAACGTGAAAATATCGGCGATATCGTCAATCAGCCGCGCAGCAATCAGCGCGTTGATCGTCTGTGGACCCATGCCTTCTATATCCATCGCGCCGCGCGAAACGAAAAACTCCAGCGCGCGCCCGACACGCTCTGGGCAGCTGGCATTGCCACAGAACCAGTCGACAGCGCCCTTTGGCTGGACGAGTGGCAGAGCGCAAAATGGACAGCGGGCAGGCGGGGTGATCGCCGTTTCGCTGCCATCCCGCGCCGCCGGCATGGGACCGACGACATACGGAATCACATCGCCAGAGCGCTTCACGATGACGCGGTCGCCCAAGCGGATATCCAGCGCTTTGACCTGATCGTAGTTGTGCAGGCTGGCGCTGGACACCGTGACGCCACCGATGAAAACCGGCTCGAGCTGGGCGGTGGGCGTCAACTTGCCAGTCCGCCCCACGCCTATGGTCACTCCCCGCAGTGTGGTGGTGGCTTCTTCGGCGGGGAACTTGTAGGCGATTGCGCCGCGTGGATCTTTGCCGACCACGCCCAATTCTCGCGCCAGCGCCAGGTCATCGACCTTCAGCACCAATCCGTCAATTTCGAAGGGCAGGCTGTCTCGGCGCGCTTCCCAGTCTGCGAGCGCCTTTCGCGCTTCGGCCAGATTTGCAAAGCGCGCGGTGTCGTTGACGACAGGGAAGCCCAGCTCTTGCAAGGTTTGGACTGTTTCCCATTCGCTGGCAAGTGGCGGGCCAGCGCTGTCGACAATGGCATAAATGTAGGCGGTGAGCTTGCGCTTGGCGGTCTCGCGGCTGTCTTTCTGTTTGAGCGAACCAGACGCCGTGTTGCGCGCATTGATATAGGCGGGGGAGCCTGCGGCTGCTTGCTCTTCGTTTAGCGCGAGGAAGTCTGCTTTGTGAAAAAGAATCTCGCCGCGCACCACCAGACGATCTGGCGCATCGCCACTGGACGGCTCTACCGGGATGCGCAAGGGCAAGGAGCGAATCGTCCTGACATTGGCGGTTACATCATCGCCTGCCTCGCCATTGCCGCGCGTTGCCGCCCGCGCCAGGCTGCCATTCTCGTAGGTGATGACGATGGACAGGCCGTCCAGCTTGGGCTGCAGGATATACGAAAGCTGTGTGCCAGCCGGCAGCAGACGCAGATTGCGCTCTTCCCAAGCCAGCAGGTCGCTTTCGTCAAACGCGTTGGCCAGGCTCAAAATCGGCGCGGGGTGGCGCAGTTTGGAAAAGTCGCCCGACAAATCCGACCCAACTCGTTGCGTCGGCGAATCGTCGCGGCGGTATTGCGGATGCTCGGCTTCCAAGGTCTGCAATTCCTGCAGAAGGCGGTCATATTCCGCATCGGTGATCAACGGCTCGCTGCGCACATGATAGTGGTAGATGTGCTGGTGCAGCTGCTGGCTTAGCTCGGCGATGCGCGTCTGGATGTCTGATGCCACGATGCGCCTCCTGGGCAACTGAAAATCAGCTAGGCAATGAAAATTCATTGATACAGAAGCAAATCCAATAAAGTAATGCAACAATAAGAAGGAACGTCGTAGGGGCGACATTTGAGTCGCCCACATATCCAATGGCGACATGGTGGGCGAGACAAGTCTCGCCCCTACGGATGTCGAAACTGAGAAGCACCACCCTTTTGCATGACATACTTGTATAACTTCTGTGCCCTAAGTGTATATTACTTCTTGCATACGATGCTGGTCTTGCTCATGCAGACACCGTTTGCAAGTATCTGCCCGCCGCCCAGCCTTCGACCTCGAATTGCGGGTCGCGCACCTGCCACCAGATAAAGCCATCCGCTTCCAGTGGACCGCCGATGAGCTGCAATGTGGTATCTGCCGCCGCGCGAAACAAAATCGTGCTGCTGTTGCGGTTGGGCAAATTGCGCACATTCAGTTCGTCATTGCCAACGCCGACAACCTGCGCCAGCAAGCCGACCGCCAGGGGCACGGGCGTATCGGTGAGGATGATGGTGGGCACGGGTGGACCAGTCAAAAGCAAATTGGCGGACAGCTGCGGCGCCACGATTACCTGTGTGCCCAGTGCCGCCTCTTCTGTCGGTGGCGCATCGAAACTGAAATCTGGCGCGGCGGATATGACGATGATCGGCTCGGCGGCGGGCTCGGAACTTGTGTCTTGCAGGGAGAGCGCAAGCCCCGCCACAGCCAGCGCGGTCAGCAACGCCAGAGACATCACCAGAGCCAGTGAGCGCAACGAAAAGCGCAGGGGATTGCGGGCGCGGCGCAAGGCACGGCGGTAAACACGGCGCGCCTGCAACTGCTCGCGTGTCGGGCGCTGGGCTAGGGGCGGTTCGATAGCCATTGTCGCAGTTGCTCGCCGCTCCAGGTGTTGATGACATGCCGCGCTTCTACCCAGCCACGCCGCGCGTTGCGCACGCCAAAGTCCAGCAGGTCCAGCTGTTCAATGCGATGGGCGTCGGAATTGATCGCCAGCAGCACCCCGCTGTCTTTTGCCAGGCGAGCCAGTTCTGGTTTGAGGTCCAGGCGCAGCGGATTGGCGTTGATCTCGAGCACGGTCGCGTGTTGCTCGGCGGCTGCGATCACGGCATCCCAATCGGCAGCGACTTCTTCGCGGTTGGGATATTGGCGCGCCGAGGGATGGCCGATCATGCGCACATGGGGATTACGGATGGCATTGAGCAAGCGCTGCGTGATTTGCTCGCGCCCTTGCCCCAAACCGGAATGCAGCGAGGCGATGACAAAGTCCAGTTGCGCCAGCACTTCGTCTGGATAATCCATCTGCCCATCGGCTTTGATATCCATTTCTATGCCAGCCAGCAGCTGCACCCGCTCGCCCATTTCTGCATTGACCTGCCGCACTTCATTGGCTTGCGCCAGCAGCCGCTCTATGCTCAAGCCATTGGCGATGCCCAGGCTGCGCGAGTGATCGGTGATGGCGATGGTGTGATGCCCGCGCTGGATGCAGGCTTCTGCCATCTCGCGGATGCTTTGCGCCCCATCGCTCCAGGTGGTGTGCATGTGCAGGTCGGCGACGAGATCTGCGCGCGTAATCAGCTGGGGCAATTTGTGCGCTCGCGCCGCTTCGATCTCGCCGCTGTCTTCGCGCAGCTCGGGCGGCACATATTGCAAGCCCAGCGCCGCATAGACTTGCTCTTCGCTTTCGCACAAGGTCTTGGCAGCGTCTTCGATGATCGACTTGCTCGCATCGACTGGACTAAGCGCATGTTCGTTGAGGCTGTACCCTTGCTCCAACGCGATTTGACGCATCTTCACATTGTGCGCCAGGCTGCCGGTGAAGTAAGTGAGCGCCGTGCCCCAGCGGTTTTTTTCCAGCACGCGCAAGTCGACCTGCAAGCCAGACAGCAGCTCAACCGAGCTTTTGCTTGGTCCATGCCCCAGCACGCGCGCGACATTCTCCATCGTCACGAACTGTTGCATGATGGGTGCGGCGTTGTCGCTGGCGATCAAAATATCGACATCGCCGATGGTTTCGCGGCCGCGGCGGATGCTGCCGGCCAGTTCGCCTTGCTGGGCTTCGGGCAATTGCATCAGCTGCGCGAGGATGGCCTTCGCTGCGGGCCAGGCAGCGCCGATGGATGCGCGCCCGGTTTGCCGCGACAAGGCTGCAATGCCCTCCAGGATTTTCTGCTGGCTTTTCTTGCCCATGCCAGACAAAGCCGCCAGCTCGCCCGCCTGCGCCGCCGCCTGCAACTGCGCGACCGTGGTGATATCCAGTTGCTGCCAAAACAGCTTGGCTTTCTTTGGTCCCACGCCATTGATGTGCATGATATCGACCAAGCCTTCGGGCACTTCGGCGCGCAGGCGCTGGTAAAAGTCCAACTCGCCGGTCTCCAGCATTTCATCAATCTTGGCGGCGATGGTCTTGCCGATGTATTTGAGCTTGGTCAGCCCGCCTTCGCTGGCGATGACGCGCAGGTCTCTGGGCAAGGCGCGGATGGTTTCTGCCGCCCGCCGATACGACAAGACACGGTGAATGTTGTCGCCGCGGATCTGCAGCATATCGGCGCAGCGCTCAAAGATATCGGCCATATCACGGTTGCTCAGGCTCACGGCGGGTCTCCAGTCGGCGCGGAGGGCATGCGCCCAGTTATACCAAATTCCCGCCTGGCCTGGAATGCCGCTTGACAGCCGCCGTCAGCCACAGTAGCATCTGTTGCATGTGAAAACAGCAAAGACTGTGAACCAGAATAGTACACATCGCCGTGCAGTTCAGAGAATCGCTATTGGCTGAGAATGCGAGACACGCAGGGATGTGGAATGGGCTGGGGAGTTGCGCAGGTGAACGGTTCTCCTATTAGCTTGCGACGGCGCGCGCACCGTTAACAGCGCAGGGTATCGACAGGCTGTCTGTACCCAAAAGAGCGACCCGCCAGCGCGGGTAATCAAGGTGGCACCGCGGGAACCCTTCTCGTCCTTGGCTGGATGATTCGGGTTCTTTTGTATTTCTGGGGGCAGGCCGATGCAAACGAGGCGACAGGCGCAGCGCAGCGACATCCAACCCACGCGCGCGCAGATGCAAACGTACTTCGCGCAGGGCGATCATGTGCCCGTCTATCGCACCCTGCTGGCCGATCTGGAAACGCCGGTATCGGTATACATGAAGCTGAAGCAGGCCGGACAGCCGGCTTTCTTGTTGGAAAGTGTGGAAGGCGGCGAGCAGGTCGGGCGCTATTCGTTCATCGGCGTCAACCCCAAAGGCGTGCTCAGCGTCAAGGACAATATCGCCACTTTCGCGCGCAATGGCGAGCAGACCAAGTTTGCCATCCCCGAAGGCCAAGACCCGCTGCATGTCATCAAACGTCACTTTCAGATTGTGAATCCCGTCGCGCTGGATGGCTTGCCCCGTCTGGTTGGCGGCGCGGTTGGCTATATGGCCTACGATATTGTTCGCTATTTTGAAGACCTGCCGGCCACGGCCAGCGACGATTTGGATGTGCCGACGGTCGCCTTCATGCTGCCCGATACCCTGGTCATCTTCGACCACGCCATGCACCAGTTGATCGTGTTGGCGAATGCGCACAACACCGGTGATGACCCCGATTGCGCCTATGACGAGGCGGTAGACAGCATTGATGCCATTGTCGCCGGGCTATCCAGACCGCTGACGCAACCTGGCTATGACCTGCCGGCGCGCCCCGAACGCGGCGATCCTGTCTCCAATGTCGAGCAGCATGTGCATGAAGATCGTGTTCGGGTTGCCAAGGACTATATCCGCGATGGCGATGCGTTCCAGATCGTGCTGGCGCAGCGCTTCAGCCGCGATACCGAAGCCAGCCCCCTGCAGATTTATCGCGCATTGCGGGCGACGAATCCATCGCCCTATATGTTCTTGCTGGAATTTAGCGATGACTTGACCCTGGTGGGCGCGTCGCCAGAGATGTTGGTGCGCCTGGAAGATGGCATCGCCTACAACCGTCCCCTGGCGGGCACTCGCCGGCGCGGCAAAGACGAACAAGAAGACCTGGCGCTGGAAGACGAGCTGCTGAACGATCCGAAAGAACGCGCCGAGCATGTCATGCTGGTCGACCTGGGACGCAACGACCTGGGCCGCGTCTGCGATTATGGCACGGTGCAGGTCAAGCGCATGATGTACATCGAAAAGTATTCGCATGTTATGCACATCGTGAGCCAGATAGAAGGCAAGCTGCGCCAGGGCATGGACGCGTTCGACCTGGTACGCGCGACCTTCCCGGCCGGCACGCTCAGCGGCGCGCCAAAAGTGCGGGCTATGGAGATAATCGAAGAGCTTGAACAAACACGCCGCGGTCCCTATGGCGGGGCGGTCGGCTATTTTAGTTTTGATGGCTCCATGGATATGTGCATCACCATCCGTACGCTGTTGATGCAGGGCAAGCGCATCAGCGTGCAAGCTGGTGGTGGCATCGTGGCCGACAGCGACCCCAGCGCAGAATATGATGAGACGATCAACAAAGCCAAAGCGGTCTTTGAAGCGGTTACATATGCCGAACACGGCTTGAGGTGAGCGGCAGGGGAGGCAGGGGATGATCCTGGTCATCGATAACTACGACAGCTTCACCTACAACATCGTGCAAGAGCTGGGCGAGCTGGGCGCGCAGCTGCTGGTGCATCGCAACGACAAGATCACGGTTGACGAGATCCGCGCGCTGCGTCCCGAGCGCATCGTCATATCGCCGGGACCTGGCTTCCCGGTCGATGCGGGCGTCTCGCTGGATGTCATCCGTCAACTGGGTGCAGAGATTCCGCTCTTGGGCATCTGCCTCGGGCATCAAGCCATCGGCGAGGCCTATGGCGGGCTGGTCGTTCATGCGCCGGAATTGATGCACGGCAAGACCAGCTTGATCGAGCATGACGGCGATACCATCCTGCATGACATCCCCGATCCTTTCGAAGCCACGCGCTATCATAGCCTGATCGTCGACGAAGCGAGCCTGCCCGATTGCCTGCAGGTTACCGCACGCACCGCCAGCGGCGAGATCATGGGTTTGCGCCACAAGACGCAGCCGGTCATCGGCTTGCAGTTTCATCCCGAAAGCATCCTCACCCAATATGGCATGCAGATCCTCGGCAACTTTTTGGCATACGATCCGGCGTAGTGGCGAGCGATTGGGCCGCCCGCAAATGAAAATGAATGCAAATAGGTAAAGGAATTGACTATGGACATCCAGCAAGCGATTGATGGCTTGAGCCGTTATGGACATCTGAGCGCCGACGAAGCCGAGTCGGTGATGCGCCAGATCATGGCGGGCGAAGCAAGTGATGCGCAGATCGGCGCCTATCTTATGGCGCTGCGCATGAAAGGCGAAAGCACCGACGAAATCACCGGCAGCGCCCGAGCCATGCGCAAAGCCGCCAGCACAGTCCCCACCACCGTCGCTCGCGACCTGCTGGATACCTGTGGCACGGGCGGCGACAAGTCGGGCAGTTTCAACATCAGCACGACGGTTGCCTTTGTGGCGGCTGGCGCAGGCATCCCGGTGGCAAAACACGGCAATCGCGCTGCATCCAGCAAGTGTGGCAGCGCCGATGTGCTGGCAGAGCTGGGCGTCAACCTCGACCTCACGCCGCAGCAGGTCGGGCAGTGCATAGACGAACTGGGTATCGGTTTCTTGTTCGCGGTCAAGCTGCATCCAGCCATGCGCCATGCCATTGGTCCGCGGCGGCAGCTGGGCATCCGCACCATCTTCAATATCCTGGGTCCCTTGACCAATCCGGCCGGCGCCCAGCGGCAGTTGATGGGCGTCTTCGCGGCCGAGATGACTGATCTGCTGGTGCATGTGCTGGCGGCGCTGGGCACGAAGTCGGCGATGGTCGTCAATGGCTATGGGGGACTGGACGAACTGACCACGACTGGTCCCAATCGCATCAGCTATCTGCAGGAAGATGGCCAGGTAAGCCACCTCGATCTCGACCCGACTAGCCTGGGTTTTCATCGCGCCAGCATCGTGGACTTGCGTGGCGATGACGCTCCGACCAATGCGGCGATTTTGCGCGGCGTGCTGGACGGCAGCGAGCGAGCAGCCAAGCGCGATGTTGTGCTGCTGAATGCCGGCGCTGCCTTGATGGCGGCCGATGCCGTGCATTCAATTGCCGATGGCGTGCGTATGGCGCGCGATACGATCGACAGTGGCGCGGCTCTGCAGAAGCTGGATAACCTCATCGAGTTCAGCCAAAGCGTCGCCTGATGTCTTTTGTTAGCACCGACACCGTTCTCGACCGCATCCTCGAGCGCAAGCTGGAAGAATTGACAGACCGGCGCGCACAAGTGCCGCTGCCGCAGCTGCGCAGGCGGGCAGAAACCGGCGAATATCCATCGCGTGATTTCGCTGCGGCTTTGCGGGGCGATTGCATCGCGTTGATCGCCGAGGTCAAGCGCGCATCGCCCAGCAAAGGCTTGCTCACAAGCGATTTTGCTCCCGTGCTGCTGGCAGGCGCATATGCTTGCAATGGCGCTTCGGCGGTCTCGGTGCTGACGGATGCAGATTTTTTTTGCGGGAGCCTGCGCTACCTGACAGCGATTCGCGAGGCAGTCGCGCTGCCCATCTTGCGCAAGGACTTCATCATCGACCCGTACCAGGTGTATGCAGGGCGAGCCGCCGGTGCCGATGCGATTCTGCTGATTGTGGCGGCGCTGGACGATGCGCAGCTGCGAGATTTGCACGCTTTGACATTGGCGCTGGATATGGCGGCGCTGGTCGAAGTGCACAACGAATGCGAAATGGAGCGGGCGCTGCGCTTGGGCGCGAGGCTGATCGGCATCAACAACCGCGATCTGAAGACATTTCAGGTCGATTTGTCCACGACTGCGCGGCTGGCAAAGTTGATCGGGGACGACGCGCTGCTGGTGGCAGAAAGCGGCATTTTCAATGCTAGCCATGTGCGGACGATGGCGGATGCTGGCGCACATGCGATCTTGGTCGGCGAGTCGCTGATTCGCGCGCCCGACCTGGCTTCCCTGGCGCGAGAACTGAGCAGTGTGGAGCGACTGCGCCATGACTAAGGTCAAAATCTGTGGCATTCGCACATTAGAAAATGCGCTGATGACCGCCAGAGCCGGCGCAGATTTGCTCGGGCTGAACTTTTATGCGCCTTCGCCACGCAGCCTGGAACTGGAAGCTGCCTGCGAAATTGGCGCTGGCTTGCGGCAGGCGCTCGGCGCGGATTGTCCGACCCTGGTTGGCGTCTTTGTCAATCAATCCGCCGAAGACATGTGTAGAATCATGGCGGCAGTGGGCCTGGATTTTGCCCAGCTCAGCGGCGATGAACTGCCCGAGACATTGCTTGCCATGCAGGGCCGGGCTTTCAAAGCGATTCGTCCGCGCGCTTTGCACGATGCGGTCAACGCGGTCGCTGAATACGCAGCCAGCTTCCCGGCCGATGAGCGAGCGCCCAGCATCCTGGTGGATGCGTATCATCCCAGGCTCTATGGCGGCAGCGGCGAGACAGCTAGCTTGACCGTAGCGGCAACAATCCAGCAAGCTGCGCCGCGTATGATGCTGGCTGGGGGACTGGCTGCGGACAATGTGGCCGAGCGCGTGCGAGCTATCCGACCCTGGAGCGTGGATGTGGCCAGCGGCGTCGAGGCGGGCATCCCCGGTATCAAAGACGGCGACAAGCTGCGCGCATTCATTCAGGCGGTTCGGACAGCCTCATGAGCGAACGATTCGATATTTACGACGAGGCTTTGAACCACATCGGCGTCAAGTCGCGCGCAGCTGTACACCGCGATGGCGACTGGCATCAGGTGTTTCATTGCTGGGTGGTCGGGCGCGATGCAGAAGGCGAATTTGTCATCTTGCAAAAGCGCGGACCCGCCCAGGATGCCTACCCGGGCAAGGTCGATATCAGCGCGGCCGGGCACCTGGTGGCGGGCGAAACCGTGCAAGATGGCCTGCGCGAACTGCACGAAGAACTGGGCTTGCGCGCCAACTTTGACGAATTGCTCTCGCTGGGCAGGCGGGTCGGCATTGCCCGCGCCGACGGTCTCATTGATCGCCAAATCTGCCATGTCTTTCTGTACCGCTGCGACCAGCCGCTGCAGAACTATAGCTATGCCAGCGACGAAATTGACGGCTTGCTGAAGCTGCGGCTGGCAGACGGCTTGCGACTCCTGGCTGGCGAAGTCGATTGCGTGCCGGCGGCGGCGCTTGGCTTAGGCGCTGACGAAATCTCTTTGACGCGCGCCGATTTTATTGAAAGCATTGACAACTATGTCTTCAAAGCGCTGCTCTTGGCGAAGCGCTATTTTCATGGCGAGACTCTGCTGCATATCTAAGTGGAGTCAAGAAAGTAAGGCAACAATATGCAGAAACTCCGTAGGGGCGACTCTTGAGTCGCCCACATGTACAATGGCGAAGTAGTGGGTGAGGACAAGTCTCCCCCATACAGATTTTGAATCGGAATAGCAACTTCATTATTGGCATGACTTACTAGGCGCTACTTAGTAAACGAGGGCAAGATATGACCGAAGCAACCATCCGCAGCGACATCAGCGACCTGCCCGATGCGCGCGGCTACTTTGGAGAGTTTGGCGGGCGTTTCGTGCCAGA
>JAJDZQ010000002.1 GCA_022824565.1 Anaerolineae bacterium
AAAACGATAGCGCAGCAACGTCCAGGCGGCGATGGGCGCGTCTGTCCACTTGATCTTCTTGCCTTCGTCATATTCGCGCCCATAATAAGAAATCGGCACTTCCACGATGCGGATGCCCTGGCGCAGCACCTTGGCGGTGAACTCTGGCTCGAAGTCGAAGCCGCGCGCATTGATCGTCATGCCGCCAACCACCTCGCGCCGAAAGCACTTATAGCAAGTTTCCATATCGCTGAGGATGGCGTTGAACAAGATATTGGTGATGAGCGTAAGCCCTTTGTTCGCCACCATATTCCAAAAGTTCATCGCCTTGCGCGTGCCGCCCAAAAAGCGCGACCCATACACGACTGTCGCTACGCCTTCCTGGATCGGCTTCAGCAATCTGCCATATTCGCGCGGGTCATATTCAAAATCGGCATCCTGGATGATGATAACTTCGCCCGTAGTCAGCTGGAAGCCTGTCACCAGCGCAGCGCCCTTGCCGCGATTTTTCTCGTGATAGACAATCTGCACGCGGCTGTCGGCTTCCGCTTCAATCTGCGACAAGACTTCGCGGGAGCCATCGGTCGAGCCATCGTCAACGATGACGACCTCGTCGACAAGCGCTTCTGCCAAGACGCGCCCGACAATATCCTTGACTGTGTGAACCTCGTTGTAACAGGGGATAACGACGCTCAGGCTGGGTTTTGGCGCATGTGGATCGGGTGGGTGAGAAGGGGGATGTCTCATTTGCTGTCCATGTCGTGTTGGGTCTGGCTGCCGACCAGCGCTCGCGAGAGTATACCACAGCCGCCCGTGCAGGTCTCAGCGCCCTAGCCGAGTTCGTCGGGGATGCTGGCCAAGATCGTCCCGCTGCCAGCGATGATGCGCGCCCGACGATGTGGCGTTCTCGCCAGGTACAAGCGGGCATGCTCGGTGATCGAGGCATAGGCATCGGGGAATCTGTCTATGGCATCGCCGACCAAGCCCGCTGCTCGCATCAGCGCGATGCAGTCAGGTTGCTGGGCGATATCAAAGTCTGCGCCCAGCCAACTCATAGGCGCGTCCAGATAGGCGACATCGGTGAAGAGCAGATAAAACGCCGGCTCGTTGCGTTGGCTTTGATACACAGCCAGATACAAACGCGAAAGCCGCCGATGATAATGCAGGATTTGACAGCGATAGGTCATTGGCTTGCTGATGTTGAAGACATTGCTGCTGCCGGGTTGGCGCTTTGCCATGTCGGTTCTCGCTGTTCGCCAGGGTTCGATGTTGTCGCCACGCGGCGCATGGGTCGAATTTGACCACAGAGCCGCCCGTGTAAAAAGGGCGATTGATTTGGCAGCCGCGCGATTATCTGACACAATATTCCTGCCAGAACGGGAGGTGAACATGCGATTCGTGAACAAGACAGCCGTCGTGACCGGCGCAGCCACGGGAATCGGCGCGGCCACAGCGCTGGCATTTGCCACAGAAGGCGCGCAGGTCGTGCTGGCCGATATCAACCAGGCGGCGTTGGCTGCATGTGTGGAGTCAATCCAGGCGGATGGTGGCAAAGCGATCGCTGTCCAAACCGATGTATCCAGGTCCAGCCAGGTCCAGCGCATGGTAGAAGCCGCAGTCGAGGCATTTGGCGGCATAGACTGCCTGGTCGCCAGCGCCGGTATCCAGACCTATGGCACTGTGGTCAGCACCGACGAAGACACCTGGGAGCGTACCTTGGCCATCAATGCCAAGGGCGTCTACCTGGCAGCCAAGTATTGCATCCCGCAGATGGTCAAGGCTGGCGGCGGCGCGATCGTCAATGTCGCTTCGGTGCAGGGCTTGTTCAGCCAGCCGAATGTGGCCGCCTATTCCGCTTCCAAAGGCGCGGTGATCGCCATGACGCGCACGATGGCGCTGGACCATGCCGCGGACAATATCCGCGCCAACAGCTTGTGCCCGGGCTCGGTCGATACGCCCATGCTGCGCGACTCGGCGCATCTCTTCAACCCGGCCGACCCCGGCGGCGCAATCAAGGACTGGGGCGGCTTGCATGCCTTGGGACGCGTTGCCCAACCAGCCGAAATGGCGCAAGTGGCGCTTTTCTTGTGCAGCGAGGCCGCGTCTTTCATCACGGGCGCAGCCATTGTCGCCGATGGCGGCTTGACTATCCGCATCTAGCAGGAGGTCCCAGCTTTGACTTGCCGATGCGCCGAGGTCCTGCTCGGGCATTCCATGCGTTCGCTGGTTGTCGAGAATGACCGGTTGTCCGCCACCATTTTGCTAGACAAGGGCGCGGACATCTACAGCCTGGTGTACAAACCATCTGCATTGGATGTGCTGTGGAAAGCGCCCTGGGGCATCAAGCAAAGCTCGCGCGGTTTTGACTCGGCATTCGATTCGCAGACGGCCTGGCTAGAAGCCTACGCTGGCGGCTGGCAGGTTCTATTCCCCAATGGCGGCTTTGAAAATACCTATAAGGGCGCGCGACTGGACTTTCATGGCGAGGCCTCCATGCGCGCGTGGGACTATGAAATCTGCCAGGAGTCCGCGGATAGGCTGGAGGTCAAGCTAAGCGCCCGGCTTTTGCGCAGCCCTTACCTGATCGAACGTTGGCTGGGCTTGCGCGCTGGCAGCCCAGACCTGCAAATCCGCGAGCGCATCACCAATCTGGCAGGCGAGCCGATGGACTGCATGTGGAGCCATCATCCGGCCTTTGGCGCGCCCTTCTTGAGCGAACACTGCATCATCGATACAGGCGCGCAGACCTTGCTGGCGGACGACGAATATACTGGCGCAAGCAACCCCCTGGCACCTGGCGCGACCTACGACTGGCGCAGGGCAGACGAACTCGCCCTGTCGCGCGTGCCCTCGCCCGACCAGCAACGCGATCTGCTGGCCTACTTGTGCGATTTTACGAGCGGCTGGTACGCCATCACCAATCTGCAGCTGGGCTTGGGCATCGGCCTGTGCTGGGATGCCAAGATCTTCCCCTATGCCTGGTTCTGGCAAGAGATCAATGCTTCGCCCGGCTTCCCTTTTTACAAGCGCTGCTATGTCATCGCCATCGAGCCAGCTTCGTCCATACCCGGGCAGGGTTTGAGCGCCGTAATCGAAAAAACCGGCACGCACCTCACGCTGCAGCCCGGCGAATCCCGCGAAGTTTCGCTGCAGGCGGTCTTTTATGAATCGCAGACGGGCGTTGTTGGGATTAGCGAAGATGGCAAGGTGCAATTGAAGTGAAAAGGAGTGGTCGTGAACAGGCGCTTCGAAGATAAAGTGGTTATCGTGACGGGCGCGGGAAAAGGAATCGGTCGCGCCTGCGCCAGCGCATTCGCAGCCGAGGGCGGCCGTGTGCTTATCGCCGATATTGATGCGCGGGCGGGCGCAGAAACAGCGCAGCTCATCCAGCAGCAGGGCGGGCGGGCGCATGTGGTCGCGGGCGATATTGCCGATGAAGCCTATGTCAAGCGCATGGTGGACGAGGCTGTTGCGCAATTCGGCGGCGTCGATGTCTTGCACAACAATGCTGGCGTCGTCCGCTATGGCACGGTGGTCGATCAGCCGGTCGCAGATTGGGATGTTCAAATCAATATCAACCTGCGCGCCACCTTCCTGACTTGCAAGTATGCAATCCCCCACATGCGCAAAGCTGGCGGCGGTGCCATCGTCAACACGTCGTCTGCGCAGGCTGTGGCATCGCAGCGCACGGTGGCAGCCTATGCGGCATCCAAGGGCGCGATCGTCAGCTTCACAACGACAGTCGCGCTGGATCATGCCCGCGAAAATATCCGCTGCAACTGCATCGCGCCGGGTTCGATTCACACGCCTATGCTGCAAGATGCCGCCGACCTGTTTGGGCCTGCCGACCCCGCCAGCATGCTCGCCGACTGGGGCGAACAGCATCCCATCGGGCGTGTGGGACGACCAGAGGAGGTCGCCAAGCTGGTGCTCTTCCTCGCCAGCGATGAGGCCTCATTCATCACCGGCGCATTCTATCGGATAGACGGCGGCTTGCTTTCGACTTTGCTTTAGGTTACATGGCGCCTCGGCCTCATGCATCGACCTAGGCATGCCAGAGATTGCATTCCAATTGACGCGTTTGCCCGGGCAGAGTTCGCGGGCTTCTGTGAGAATCTCTGCGTTTGTTGCCTCCCCCAGACTTGTCGGGGGGACCGAAGGGGTAGAAGTAGTCGGCGGCAATTAGGACACATCGACCAGCGGCGCGCCCAGCACATCCCAGCGCGGCGCAATGCCCAAGCCCGGCGCGTTTGACGCAGCCATGCGACCCTGTACCCGTTGGGGAGCGCCCTCGGCGGTACTGACGGTGACATAGCTGTTGAAATCGGTGGCGGTGAAAAGGAAGTCGGTCGGCGTGCTGTGCGCCAGGTGCGCGATAGCGGCTGTGGTGATATCGCCGCCCCAGCTGTCTTCGATCGTCATCGCCAGTCCCATTTCTACGCACAGGTCGCGCGCCAACGCCGCTTTGGTCAGCCCGCCAAATTTGCTGATTTTGATATTGACGACATCTGCGGCCTGGTCGGCGTGGCTGCGCAAGAGCATGTCGATGCCATCCACGTTTTCATCCAACACAAAGGGGTGCGTGCAGCGCCGGCGAATCGACAGACATTCTTCGTAAGTCAAACAGGGCTGCTCAATATACACATCGACATCCGCCACCGCCCGTACCACCCGCGCCGCTTCGTGCATCAACCAGCCGGTGTTGGCATCGGCGATGAGTTTGTCGCCCGCTTTCAGCAAATCGGCGATTTGGCGAATCCGTTGGATATCTGTATCGGGGTCGCCACCGACTTTCAACTGGAAGCGCCGATAGCCTTCTTCGCGGTAGGCGGCAACATTCTGCGCCATCGCCTCGGGCGATTCCTGGCTGATGGCGCGGTACAGCACAAAGTCATCGCCATAGCGCCCGCCCAACAAGGTGCAGACGGGTTGACCGCAGGTTATGCCCAAAATGTCCCAGCAAGCCATGTCGATGCCCGACTTGACATAGGGATGCCCTTTCAGCGCCGCGTCCATCTGGCGGTTGAGCCGCGCAAGCTGTGTCGGGTCGCTGCCCAGCAAGTGCGGCGCCAGCTCGCGGATGCCAGCGCGCACACCGGCGGCATAGGCGGGCAGATAGAAGGGACCCAGCGGGCAGACTTCGCCATAGCCGCTGATGCCGCTGTCGGTGTCGACGCGGACGATGGTGCTGTCGAAGACTTCGACCGA
>JAJDZQ010000127.1 GCA_022824565.1 Anaerolineae bacterium
GGGGCATGGTGGCTATATCCAGGCTTCTCAGCACTTCCGTGTCTCGTCCAGAAGCGCGACATTGTGATAGACTGGCAGACATCTTCAGCATGGTGAATACAGCAGGCAATATGTTCAACAAATCCATCGATGATCTCGCCAGGCAGGCGCAGGCCATGCTGAGCCTGGAGCTTTCGCAAGCGCAGTTGGCGCAGTTCGAGCAGTTGACAGGCTTGCTGCTGGACTGGAATGCGCGCATGAATCTGACCGGCATCACCGAACCGGCTGAGATCGCGCTGAAGCATTATCTGGATTCTCTGACCGTGTTGAAATTTCTGCCGAAAGCTGGACGCAGGCGGCTGCTGGATGTGGGCACGGGCGCTGGTTTTCCTGGTTTGCCGCTGGCGATCGTCCGGCCGCTGCTGCGCGTGACCCTGCTCGATGCGACTGCCAAGAAATTGCGCTTCATCGAAGAGGCCGGGCGAGCGTTGGGCTTGGACAATATCCGCATTGTGCATGCTCGCGCCGAAGACGCCGGGCGGGATGACGCACACCGCGGCAGCTACGATTTCGTGACTGCGCGCGCTGTCAACCGCATGCCTGCCTTGATGGAATGCACACTGCCCATGACAAAACGCGGCGGCCTGGTTATCGCCATGAAAGGCGCAGCTGCCCACGAAGAAACGCAAGCCGCCAGCAAAGCTATTTCTACACTGGGCGGAGAGCTGGCTGGCATTGACGAAGTACGTTTGCCCGGGCTGGAGAAATCGCGTTTCCTGGTGATGGTGCGCAAGGTCGGCAAGACGCCACGCCGTTACCCTCGCCAAGCTGGCCTGCCTAGCCGCGATCCGCTCGTGTAGTTTTTGTCTTAGGCGCGCAACTCATCGGCGAGCAGCGCAATGCGAAAAGGATGCCACTCGACGCGGAAAAGCTTCTGCGCCACGCCAGGATCTTCAAGTGTCAGCCGCCGCATGTGCTCATCGTCACGCGCCTGGAAGATGGCGATGCCATAAGACGAGTCATCGCTTGCCAACGTCCGCCCCGCCAGCAGCAAGCTACCCTGGTCTTTCAGGCGCTGCAGATAGGCAAAGTGCTGGGCTGTGATGCGCGCCTCGTCGTCTGTGGGACCCTCGGCAAGCATCTCGGGGCGCACCGGCTGGATTTTGTAGATGTAGGTGGGCATGGCTGTGCCCCCGGGCAATCGTATCAAAACATAATATCGCTATGACAGCGCCGAAGAAAAACTCAACACAGAGATCATTGAGAGCACAGAGAACACAGAGAAAGGCACTCAGATTAACCTCAAGTGACTGACAGGTCGCCCTCAGTACAGCAAAGATTCCGAATTGTTCTGCCTTACCAAACCAAACTCTGTGCCCTCTGTGCCTCTGTGGCAAAAACAATTTAATGTGATTGCGCTATGCTGTTCCTCGGCGGCGGTCTGATGATCACGGCAGTTGCTGCTATAATGCGCATGGTGACCACAAAAACGCAAGGCGATTATGGCAGAACAAGCGGCGAACAAGCGCAATATCAGATTGGAATTCCCGCAGGACCCCAGCGCTGTCTATGCCAACACGGTCATGATTACGCATACGGCGAACGAGGTGATCTTCGACTTCATCCAGTTGCTGCCCAACGACAATCGCGCCCGCGTGCAAAAGCGCGTGATGATGACACCCATGCACAGCAAACTCTTGCTCAAAGCGCTGGAAGAGAACCTGACCAAGTTCGAAGCCAAGCATGGCGAAATCGGCCTGCCCAGCCGCCCGACGCTCGCCGACCAGCTTTTTGGGGGCCTGCGCGGCAACCCGGCCGCCGAAGACGATGAATAATCTGGGCGCTATCTGCGAAGAAATCCGCGCCGACCTGGAACAGCGCAATGCCGCCCGCGACCAGGCAATCGGTTTGTCACGCTCGCTAATCCGCGGCTGTTCCGCCAGCATCCGCGCCATCCATCGCCGCGACTGGGCAATAGCCGACGCCGGATTGGATGAAGTTGCCGCCGGCGCGCGCGAGCTGCAGAGGTCTGTGCGCGACTTCCCCGATCTTTATCACAGCGGCTATACGCAAGACGCCTTGAAAGAAGTCGTCGAAGCGCATATCACCCGCGCCATCATCCGCGGCGCTGCGCTGCCCTCTGCCAGAGAAATGGGCGTGGAAAGCGCGACCTACCTGAAAGGTTTGGCAGAAGCGGCAACCGAGCTGCGGCGCTTCATTTTGGATATCTTGCGGCGACAAGATGAACACAGCGAAGAAGCCGAGCGGCTGCTGCAAGCAATGGACGATATCTATGACCAGTTGGTCGCTTTCGACTTTCCCGATGCGCTGACACGCGGCTTGCGGCGGCAAACCGATGTCGTGCGCGGCGTATTGGAGCGCACCCGTGGCGACCTCACCCAGAGCTTGCGCCAGCAGCAATTGCAAAGCGCGCTCTCCCAGCTTGAGCGCCGCCTGGATGCGCAGGCAAAATAGATCGCCCTAGTCGGCCAGCCGCCACTCGATCAATGCGCCAGCCACCCAGGTCGGTTTGGGCTGGTCATATAGCTCGGACGAGTCGGTGTAGCTTAGGTCGAGCACAGCGCCCGACATCGGACCGCGCAGATACCGATAGACTTGCCCGGTATCGCGCGCATCGCTCTTGGCTTCGATGCAGTGCTGGTTGTAGGCTGCATAATCACCCGCTTCCAGCAGCTTGATGCCCGCTTCGATCACCGATTGCGCGTGCGCCAGACCCGCTTCATCGTGGTCATAGGTGGCTGCGGGCGCATCGCCATAGCCAATGCCATGATGGAAAGGATCGGCGGTGCTGACCACGACAGCGTCTTCCATCAGGCGCGCCAACTCGTCAATGCCCGGCAGGTTTTGTGGTTGTCCGCCGGCCAGGTACGGGTATCGTTCGTGCACATTGGGCGCTTTGTCGGGGGCGATGCCACGCCGCGCCAACTCTGCGCGCCAAAAGTGACGCCAGCTGATCAACGCGTGATCGCCCTGCCATTCCCGCCGGCCCTCGATGCCAGGACCTTGTATGCCCCAGCAGGCAAATTGCGCGGGGTCGGCGCCGGCCGCGACTGCCACTCGCGCCGCTTCCATAGCCGGGGTGAAAGCATGCAGCACGCTGAGCACGACTACATCGTCGGCGCGGCTATCCAGCGCTGCCTGGACACAAGCTGCGATCTGGTATCCGCAATCGTGCACGCCAGCATGTGGGAAGACCAGCACGCCACCGGCGCTCAATGCTTCTGCCAGCTGCCATTGCTCTGCTCGCTCCAGGTGGTCCAATGTGCCAGCATCGCCCAGTTCGGCATGTTCTTCGGCATAGAGGGCATGAACTTTCTTTTGCAGCGCATCGCGATCTAGTTCCATCAGGCTTGTCCTCGCTATGTGGCACAGTCGCGCATTTTCTAACGCAGACAGAAGCCATCGTCAAATCGCGGCACATAAGCGTGGGGCGGTGGTCGCGCAGATTCGGCATTGACATCCACGCCAGGCAGGGTAGACTGCGCGCTGGCTACAAAATCCATAGCCATGCGAACCGCAGACAGCAGGTGGGCAGCCGCCCTTAATCGCCTGCCGAGGGACGCGCAAGAGCCTTCATTCCGCCTTGTTTGCCTTGATGCTTTTGCGACCCTCTTAAGCGGGATTGCAAAGTGATGATTTACGTTGGGCTGCCGCCACTTTGGGGGCGCGCCAGCTGCAGAAAGGAGCGACACTTGCCCATTTCAAGAACTCGCAAAGAAGAATTGGTCGCCGAATACAAAGATATCCTCAGCCAGAGCGACGGTTTCATCGTTGTGCAGACGCAAGGGCTTGGCGTCGGCCAGGTGCAGGGCTTGCGCAATACCGTGCGCGAACAGAACGGGCGGTATCTGGTCGCCAAGAACACCTTGATGCGCAAGGCATTGGAAGAAGCCGATTGGGTCGTCCCGGCTGACTTGCTGGTTGGTCCCGTGGCGATCGTCTTCGGTGGCGACAATATGCCCGGCGTATCCAAAGCGCTGCTCAAACACATGGAAGAGCAGGATTTTGAAGAGCGCATGCAAGTTGCCGGCGGCGTGATGGCTGGCGACATCCTCGATGCCCAGCAGGTCGACGCTGTGAGCAAGCTGCCGACTCTGGACGAACTGCGCGCGCAACTGGCCGGCATGGTCGTTTCGCCGGCGCAGGGCATAGTCAATGCGCTGCAGCAAGCCACGGGCGGGGTCGTAAATGTTCTGCAAGCCTACCTCGACAAACACGAAGACGAAGCAGAAGCAGCTTGAATCGAAGCACGAAGCAAGCGACAAACAAACCCATAACACAAACGAATCGTCAAGAAAGGAATGAACGATGGCAGACCTGGACAAATTGGTAGAAGAGCTTAGCGCGCTGACAATCTTGGAAGCCGCCGACCTGAAGAAGAAATTGGAAGATGCCTGGGGAGTCGAGGCAGCTGTTGGCGGCGGCATGATGATGATGGCGCCAGGCGCTGGTGCCGCGGTCGATGCCGAGCCAGAAGAAGAACAGACCGAATTCGACCTCATCCTCAAGGAAATTGGTCCCAAGAAGATCAATGTCATCAAAGCCATCCGCGCCATCACGCCGCTGGGCTTGAAAGAAGCCAAAGAATTGGTCGAAAGCGCCCCGGCTACCGTGCTAGAAGAAGTCAGCAAGGATATGGCAGAAGACGGCAAGGTCAAGCTAGAAGAAGCCGGCGCAGTCGTCGAACTGAAATAGCTGCAATCGCTATGCGAAGTGGGCGACTGCAACGGTCGCCCCTGCCAAAGCGCCTTGCTCGCCTGTTTTGCTGCTATACTGGTGGCAGGTTTAGGGTTAGCGAGCGTGCTATTGTGGCAAGCGTTTCCTACAGCAAATTGCTCGACCCTGTCAGCGACAGCATCAATTTGATGGAATCGCTGCTGGCGGGGGCGTTCGGACCAACCACTGGCGATCAGCGCGAGTGTTACAAGCGCATCCACGCGTATTGCTGGGGTTTGCATACCCTGGTTATGGATGTCATCACGGCGCTGGGCATCGAGAACGCCGCCACGCGTCCGGCTGTGCTGGAGCGCTTCAATGCCTTGAACCATCCCATCAAGACGACGCTTGACAACCTGGCGGCCGGCTTTGATGGGCAGTTGAGCGACGAACAGAGCGCCGTCATCAGCTTCATGCGCGATTCGGCGCTGGCAACCGAGCACATGATGAGCAATCTGTGGCAGTATTCGCTGCTCGAGAACGACATGATCAGCTTCGAAGATCGGGAATTTGACGGCGAATCGCTGATCAATCGCCTGCACATGCAGCTCAGGACAAAAACCCGCCTCGAACTGGGCAGGCATCTTCGCGTTTTGGGCGACGAGGCGCGGCTGGGATATGCCTTTGGCGAGATCGCGCGCAATGTCCGCCAGCACGCCGGGGTCGACACTGTGCAGGTCGCCGGGCATTTCTTTGGCTATCGCGTCGACCTGATGATTTATGACCGTGGCTGTGGTTTTCCCGGTGAAGGCGGCGTCGCGCTCGAGCCATTTTGGCAGGCCGAGCCAGAAAGCGCTGGTTTGGGACTGGGCTTGTATCTCGCCAAGCGCTTCATAAACGGCTGTGGCGGCAGCCTAAGCATCAGCAGCCGGCTGAATAAAGGCACGCTCGTCAAGGTGTCGCTGCCGACCCAACCCTGATCTGCTCCGCATTCAATTGAGAATCAACGCATGAGTCGAAACAAAGTCTTTGTCACGCGTGAATTGCCGGCTGCTGCGCTGGACAGGTTGGCGCGGCATTGTGAGCTGGATGTCTGGCACGAATTCCTGCCGCCCGACTATGATATCTTGCTGAAGAAGGCGCCTTCGCTAAGTGGCTTGCTGTGCTTGTTGACCGACCGCGTCGACGCCCAATTGCTGGCTGGGGCGCCAGACCTCAAAGTCGTCAGCAACATGGCGGTTGGCTATGACAATATCGATGTTGCGGCGGCCAGCGCGCGTGGCATCCCGGTTGGCAATACGCCAGGCGTCTTGACCGAGACCACTGCCGATTTTGCATTTGCCCTGCTGATGGCGGCGGCCAGGCGCATCCCCGAAGCGCAGCAATACATCCACGCTGGCAAGTGGCAGACCTGGCATCCGACCGTCTTGTCGGGGCGCGATATCTATGGAGCCTGCCTGGGCATCATCGGCTATGGGCGCATCGGCCAAGCGCTGGCGCGGCGAGCAGCCGGCTTCGGCATGCGCATCTTGACGCACAGCCGTGGCAACAGCGAGAGAAGCCTGGTGGCGGGCGCAGAGCCTTGCGACCTGGACGAGCTGCTGGAGCAAAGCGACTTTGTCAGCCTGCACCTGCCGCTGACAGATGAAACTCGCCAGTTCATCGGCGCGCGCGAGCTTTCGCTGATGAAGCCGACAGCCATCTTGATCAACACGGCGCGGGGCGGAGTTGTCGACCAAGCGGCGCTGTACGATGCGCTGCGCAACAAAGCGATCCTGGCGGCTGCGCTGGATGTGACCGACCCAGAACCCATCCCGCTGGAAAGCCCGCTGCTGACACTGGACAATTGCCTGATCGTGCCGCATATCGCCAGCGCCAGTGTGGCGACACGATTGAAGATGGCGCAGATGGCGGTGGACAATTGTATCGCTGGTTTGCAAGGCGAAAAACTGCCCACTTGTGTAAATACACAGGTCTATTCCAACCGCTAGGCGCAAGAACCTTTGGGACGATTGCCTGCAAATCCAGTTGCATTTATACGCGCATCTAATACAATTCGCGCATAAATAGTCGCAAGCAGGTTTGTGCGTCCTGTCCAGTGGGCAGGGCGTTTCGTATATCGTTAGTAGTTTCTTGGTGCCCCGCCCACATCAATTGCGACAAGCGCACACATGGCATCGGGGCTTCTGGCATTGTGAAAGGGAACAATCATGGCTGAACGACGCATCCAACTGACGCGGCGAGGGTATGAAAAGCTGCAGCGCGAATTGAATATCCTCACCAGCGAAGAAAACTCCAAGGTCGCAGAGATGCTGGCGGAAGCCCGCGAGGACGACCAGGGCGAAGAAGCGGTATTCTTTGATGCCATGGTGTCCAAAGAGCGACTGGATGAGCGCGTATCCCACTTGCAGAATGTATTGGCGCGCGCCGAAATCATTGATGCAGACGCCGACATCCACACCGTCACGCCCGGCAACCGCGTCATTGTCTATGACAGTGGCGAGAAAGAAGAATTCGCCCTCGACCTGTTGGATACCGAAGAAATCACGCATGGGCGGCGCGGCGTCTCGCTGGATTCGCCAGTTGGCAAGGCGCTGCTGGGCAAACGGGTCGGCGACCGCGTCAAAGTGGAGGTGCCGGATGGCATGGTCACCTATCGCATCCGCGGCATCGAAATGATTCCCGATGGCGACAATTAGGTGCTGACCGCGTCCATTTTCGGCAATTCATCCAGGTAGTCGAGCAAGCTGCCGAGCAGATAGGGCGTCAGCGCCAGTGTGGCAGCGGCAACGACCGGTTCGCTGCGCGCCAGGCTTTCAGCATCTTCGAGCAGTTGGATCAACGCGTCGGTGACCAGCGACACCCAGCCGATCGTCTCGAGCATGACATCGCTGAGCAATTCGGGATCGCGCCGGGCATTGAGCACCAGCCACGATGCCGCTTCCATCATGGGCATCATGGCCATCATCGCCGCCGACAGGCTAAGCATCATGATGCGCTGGGTTTCGATTGGCAGGTCGGCAAGCTGCGCCTGCGCCTGCACCCGTTGCGCCACGCGCGCCATGATGGTGGCCGCCAAACGCGCCGGTGCCCGTTCATGTGGCGCTCGCTGCAACAAGCTATCGAGACGTTGCAACCGGCTGTATTCGCGCGCCGCGCCATTGTCCCGCGCCAGCGCATCCATCAAGCGACGCGCCATTTCTTCGGATAGCTGCCCGTCTAGCGCAGCTTGCATCATGTCTTGGTCTTGCAGGCTTCGCTCGTCCGACATCTCAGGTTCCTCTCGGGGTGGGAGTGGCCAGCCTGTTGACATCGCCGGGCTCCAGCAATTCTGCCAGTTTGCGACGGGCGCGGTGCAACAGGCTTTTGACAGCGCTGATGGTCATGTCCGTTTCCGCCGCGATTTCCGCATACGAATAGCCGTACCAATAGCGATAGATCACAGCCAGTCGATAGTGAGGCTCGAGCATCTGCAGCAGCTTTTGGATATAGGCGCTGCGTTCGCCCTGCATCATCGTCTCTTCGGGCATTGGGTCTTTGCTGCGCAGCGCCAAAGCAGCGGCAGTTGGTTCGTCATCCAGCGAAACGAAGTGCATGCGGCGTTTGCGCAGGCGGTCGATGCAATGATTGGATGCGATGGAAAGCAGCCAGGTCTTGAAGCTGCGCGTCATATCATAGCGGTGCAGGTTGTTGTAGACGCGCAGAAATGCCTCTTGCGCCGCGTCTTCTGCTTCGCCACTTTCGCCCAGCATACGATAGCACAAGTTGTAGAGCGGGTCCTGGAACAGGTAAACCAACTCGGCAAAAGCTTCTTGGTCGCCCTGTTTTGCGCTTTCCACCCATTGGAGGATGGTGGGGTCGTTTTCCGCCACCAAAGGCCTTTCATCACCATGATTTGGCAGGCTGCCCGCTTTCATTATGCCGCGTCTGCTGCGAGCGCAACGCAAGAAGAATGTAAATTCCGCCCTCAGGCATTGATCAACAGCACGGCTGTGGCGATGTTGGTCGCCAATGGCACATTGTGCACATTGCAAATGCGCAACAAACCCTGGATATCCGGGTCATGCGGATGCTTGCCCAACGGGTCCAGGAAAAAGAATACGGCATGCACGCGCTCTTCTGCCACCAACGCCGCAATCTGCGCATCGCCGCCGTAGGGACCTGACAGCAGGCACTTGACCAGCAGCCCGGCTTTTTCCTGGATCAGCTTGCCGGTCGTATTGGTCGCCACCAGGTCAAACTCGCCCAGGCGGGCTTTGTGATCCATCACAAATGCGACCATGTCGGCTTTTTTTCCATCATGCGCGATCAACGCCAAAGTGCGTTTGGCTGGCTTGCCTGGCATGACTTTGCCTTTCTGTGGGTGAGTGGTTGCGCGGCGCGCAGCGTTCAGGACAAGCCGCGCGGACGTCGCACCAGCTGCGCCGGGATCGACAGCGGCAGGTGATAATGGGTGCTGCCAAAGCGGCGCACAAAACGTCGATTTAACCCGTAGGCTTCTGCATAATACTGTTCCAACTGCGCCATCAATGCCGACCAGGGGCGTTCTTCTGCCAATGTCCGCGCGCGGCGAGCCATCTGCGATCGCAACCAGGCTTGTTCGCGCAAGCTGCAAACCGCCTCGGCAAAGGCGGCGGCTGTCGGCGGGACGACCAAGCCCGAAGCGCCATCGTCTATGACATCAGGAGCGCCACCGGCATCCACGACGATCGAGGGCAAACCCGAGGCCATCGCCTCTTGGATGACTTGTCCGAAAGTCTCATATTCGCCGGGGAATACAAATACATCCGCACTGGCATAGGCTTGGGCGAGTTCGTCGCCGATTAGGTAGCCTGTGAAATGAACATCCGTGTGGGCGTACAAGGCTTCCAGCTGCTCGCGTTGCGCGCCGTCGCCGATGATAGTCAGCGCCACGCCGGGCGTCTGAGCGAGTTCCAGCAGCAGGTCGATGCGCTTTTCGGTGGCCAGCCGGCCAACAAATATACACAGCAGCGAATCGGGGTCTCGGCCGTTCAACAGACGTCTCCGCATGGCTGCGCAGGCCCAGCCGGGATTGAAGCGCGCCGTATCAACGCCCCGCCCCCAGTGTCGGACCCGGCGGAAACCAGCTCGCCGTAACTGGCGAATGGTGGTGTGCGTCGGCGCCAGGGTCAGGTGACAGCCATTGTGAATATAACGCAGCCAGCGATTCACCGGACCCGACAAACGCGGGAAGCCATATTGCTCGGTATAACCGGGCAGATCGGTCTGGTAATTGGCGATGACCGGCAGATTGAGATGCCGACCAGCCGCCATGCCACTCACGGCCATCGCGGCCGGACTGAACAGGTGGATCAAGTCGGGCTGGAATGCCTCAATGCGGCGGGCGACCATTCGGTTGGGCAGCGCCATGCGCGTCTCGGGCGCCTGGGGCAAGCCAATAGATGGCAGGGGGATGACCTGCGAATCGCCAACATGGTCGACAGCAATATCCGGGGCGAAGACCAGCACTTCTCGGCCGGTGTCTTGCAGATAGCGCACAGACAAATAGACCGTCTTGACGACTCCATCCAGCTTGGGCAAAAAAGATTCGGTGACGACAGCCACACGCCGCACCCGCGAAAAAGGTGCTGTCTGGCTGGCCATATCGGCGAAGTCGGGGTTGCCAAAATACTCGCCAAGGGCAGCGCTCTGCTGTGCCTGTAGCTGGGTCAATAGCCGCTGCGCTTGCATCATCATCCTATGCTGCGAACCGCTTGCCTGCAGTGTAACACGATAGGCCGAACTCTGTGCACAGACCGCGTTGCAATTGAATAACCCCGCGTCCGCCTGCGTCGCTGGCTATGCCCGCGAGCAACAGCCTCAGCCACTACCGTATAACGCGCGGTAGATGTTGTGGTTGCGGTAGATATATTGAACATATTTTCGCGTGGAGTCGATTGTGATTGTCGTCATGAACAAGTCGGGGTCGTCGCCAGCCAAGGCACGCCAGTCATAGGCGCGGCCTGGACCCGCATTATAGGCAGCCAGCGCCGCTATGGGATTTTGATCAAACAACTCCAACTGCTCATCCAGATAATAGCCCCCAAACTCCACTGCGGCATAGGGACGAAAGAGCAGGCTGTGCGCATAGTCTGGCCACTGCAACTTGTCGGCGATATATTGCGCAGTGCCAGGAATCACCTGCGTCAGGCCTTTTTCGCCAGCGCCGGCCGTGGCATAGGTATTGAACAGGCTCTCCTGGCGGATCAGCGACAGCATCAGCAGCGGGTCAAAGTCGTATTTTTGCGCTATTGGCGCGATTAAATCGATGTAATAGGCGGGGAAGCGCAATCGTGCGATAGCGGGCGCAACGCCCAAAGTGCCCTGCCCGGCTGCGTTGATGACATCGGCAGCGGCGATGATGCTCTCGCGGTAGGCGCCCATATCGCGAAGGGCGATGGCCAGTCGATAGCTGTCCAGCACTTTGCCAGCATCACGCGCAGACCCCAGCAGCTCCTCAAATTCGCCCAGCGCTTCATCCATTGCGCCGACAGAAAATAGCTCTCGGCCGCGTAGCCAGCGCGGGTCACTGGCGAGCTCTGGGGACAAACGCCACAAGTCGCCCGGTGCCTGGATGGCGAAGGCGCTGCGCAGCCATTGCTCTGCCTCAGCCAGCTCGGCAGCCGGATCAAAGTCAAAAAATAGCCTTGTCGGTGGCTGGAAAGGTTGCCGGTCGCTGCGAATATCGCCGGCCCGCGCCGCAAAATAACTGTCTGGCGCGGCTGTTATCGCTTGCGCAAGCGCGCGGTCGGCTGCAGCGGCATCAGCTTGCCGCAGGGCGAGCCTGCCCAGCCACAATTGCGCCGCCGCATGATCTTCGCCGCTGGTCAAACTGGCGATTCGCGAATACAACGCCGCCGCTCCCGCCCAGTCCGATTCGCGCACAGCCGCCGACGCCGCCAGGAACAAGCCGCTGGTCGTCAAGTCGTGCTGAGGATAGGTGTCGGCCAGCCTAACGAAAATCTGCCTGGAAAGCGCTGTTTCGCCGCCCGTGCCATAGAGATAACCCGCCCGCCAAAGCGCTTCGCCGGCTGCAGCAGTCAGCTGGGGAAAACGCTCGGCGATGTCCAGATACAATTCGATGGCCGCCGCATTGTCGCCCGCCAGAAAACGTGTCCGCCCGCGCTCCAGCAAAGCCGCGCCAAAAAGTGGATCGCCCGGATACTGGTCGATGATGGTCTGAAAGGCCGATGTCGCTGCCTGGCTTTCGCCCAGATTGCGTTGCGCCCGCCCCAGCTGCAAGTACAGCTCGGCCGGGGGCGCGCCACCGGTTGCCAAGGCGCGGTTGAAAGCGTCGACAGCAGTGGACCATTCGCCAGCTGCAAAAGCCGCTTTTCCGCGCTCGAACGGGTCTGTGCCATAGCCCAGCTGGTCCAACAGAACCTGGGCCTGCCAGGCAGTGGCTGTGCCGGAATAGTCGGCGACGACAGTTTGCAGCTGCGAAACAGCCAAGGAGCTATCGTCGCCTTGCAACAATGCCTGCGCCGCGCTGAGAGCGATATGGGCGCGATAGGGCTGGTTGCGAGCGACCGCCAGCACGGCCTCATATTGCTCGACAGCCTGGGCAGGATAGCCTAGATTGATATAGATTTGCGCCACTTTTTCGCGCAGCGCCAGCAGCGGCACCACAGAGCGCATGCTATTGGTAGCCAGCTCGTAAGTATCCAGCGCCGCAGCGACTTCGCCCAATGCGATCTGGGCATCGGCAATCCGTTCATAGGCATAGCTGTCGATCAAACCAGGCTTCAACGCCAGGTATTGCTGCAAGTCGTCTATGGCAAGCTGCCAAAGCGACAAGCCCAAACGCGCATCGCCGCGCAAAAAGAAAGCCTGGGCGGTTTCTGCGACATTGGGAAAATCGGCGATGAATAGGCTGAAGGCATCGGCAGCTTGCTGAAAATAGCCAGCCCGCAGCGCAATCTGCCCATAACGAAATATGGCTGTAGCGCGCTGACCAGGCAAGAGGTTTGCCCCGGCCTGTAGCAAGTTCAGGTAGGCGTCGGCAGCTTCTTCGAGATAACCATTGCGAGCCAAAGCCTCGGCCGATGCGAATAGCTCGGCCGGATCGCTGTTGCGCGGCTGCGGAGTCGGCGCGACCTGCGCGTGCCAGCGGGGCGTCGCGGTGACCACAATGATTTGGCTGGCGTTGACAGTTGGCGCAGGGGGCTCTGGTTTGCTGATATTGCAACTGCAAGCCAGCAGGCACAACAAACAACCCAGCGCACGCAACACAGGCAAGTGAGGCATCATGTTATTGTGCTTGCGCCCCCACAGCGAGCGGATCGGCAGCTGGCCGCAGCTCGCCAGCCAGCCAAGGCAGTCCATAGCCGATGACCAGGTGGCCAGCTTCTGCCAGCGCTTTGCCCAGCGAGTCGGTATCTGTGTAGGTCCACCAATGGTCTGCCGATGGCAAAATCATGACACCAAAGTCGGCCACGACCAATTGGCTTAAACTGCGAGAGGCGATAATTTCTTCTGCATGCGAGCGCGTAAGATGCACGCGAAATCGTGATGGCGCGCCGGCCGACCAGGCAGAATCAGCATAGACCAGCGCTTGAAAGTCGATCGTGCCCAGCGAGCCATTCGCAAAAGTCTTGACGAAGCGAAACTTGCCACCCGCCCATTGCAGCGGAGCCTCTTCCAGGCGATAGCCGGCCGCCGCGAGAGCCTGCCCCAACACTGTGCGCAGCAACGTGCGGAAGTAGTCTTGCGCGGCTTGTCGTTCGGGCAGCATCAGGTTTCCGCGAGCAGGGTTGCCGTGTCTGCGGCAGTTTGCACGGGCAGCCGGCAGGCAAAGTCGCGGCAGACATACACCGTCGTGCGTTCATGCAGCAGTTTGCGTCCCTGCAGCAGCGGGATGACTGTGGGCGCAGCGGCGTCGGGGCGGTGCGCGGTGATGATGTTCGGGCGATAGGGCTGCCGCAGCGTCGACAATACCGCTTGGGATTCGCTCGAATCCAAGTCGCCAACCAGGGCAACTTCAGCGACACCAGCCACGAGCGAGTCGGCAGCAATGAGAGATTGCGCGAAAGCCTGCGGAACCTGGGGCAGCACATCCGACAGCTTGCGCAGCACCTCACGCGCCGCATCGCCATAGCGCGACTCGCCGGTATAAGCCGCCAGACGCAACAGCTGGGTCGCCAGCATGCCATTGCCCGAAGGCGTCACATTGTCTTGCAAATTGCGCGGACGCACGATCAGCGCTTCGTGGTCATCGCTGGTATCGTAGAAGCCGCCATCAGCCGCGCAGAAGTGCTGCAAAGCCGCATCTGCCAAACGCAGGCAACTGGCGAAATAACGTTCGTCAAAGGTCGATTGATAGAGCTCTAGCAGGGCGTCGATCAGGTTGGCATAATCTTCTAGGTAGCCATTCAACTTGCTATGTCCAGCCTTGTGCGTGCGCCACAGACGGTCGCCGTCGCGCAGCATCTGCCGCAGCAGAAAGTCGCCGGACCGCCGCGCAGCCGCCAGATAATCCGCCCGTCCCCAGACACGCGCCGCTTCTGCCAGGCTCGCCAGCATCAATCCATTCCAGCTGCACAGGATTTTGTCGTCCAAGCCCGGCGGCACACGGTCAGCGCGGGCGGCATACAAGCGCGCTTTGATCTGGTCCAGCGCCGCCGCCAGCTCTGCCAGCGACAAGCCCAGCTCTGCTGCAGTTTCGCGCAAGGTCCGCGGCAGGTGCAAGATATTCGCGCCTTCAAAGTTGCCCTGCGCGCTCATGCCATAGGCCTCGATGCAGATTTCCAGGGCGCGTGGCAGGCTGTCTTGTAGTGGCGAAAGGGCTGCGCGGGCTTCGTCAAGCATCCAGACGAAAAACTTGCCTTCCACGCCTTCGCTGTCGGCATCGGTCGCGCTGAAGAAGCCGCCATCAGCCGCCGTCATCTCGCGCAGGATGTAGTCCAGGATGTCTTCGGCGATGTTCCGGAAGGCTTGGTCGCGGGTGATTTGCCAGGCGTGCAGGTAGAGCCGGCTGAGCTGGGCGTTGTCGTAGAGCATTTTCTCGAAGTGCGGCACCAGCCAATGCGCATCAACGCTGTAGCGCGCAAATCCGCCGCCGATTTGATCATAAATGCCGCCAGCGGCCATCTTGCGCAGCGTGAAAGCAACCAGGCGCAGCGCTTCTGGATCGCCCGTCCGCGCATGATGGCGCAGCAGAAACTCCAGGCTGATGGGGTTCGGGAACTTCGGCTGTGAGCCAAACCCGCCCTGTTCGCGGTCCATGCTTTGCATCAGTTTGTCGGCGGCTGTAGCGAGCATGTTTGGCGTCAAGCTGCTGTCATCGGCCCGTCCAATGGCGATCACATCGCGCCGCAGCGATTGGTGCAGGTTTTCGGCTTGTTGTTCCAGTTGTTCGCGGCGGTTGCGGTAGGCATCGTTGATGGCCTGCAGCAACTGCGTGAAAGACGGCATGCCGTATCGTGGCGTTTTCGGATAATAGGTGCCGCCATAGAAAGGCCGGCCATCGGGCAGCAGGAAGGCTGTGAGGGGCCAGCCGCCCTGCCCGGCCAGCGCCTGTACCGCGCCCATGTAAATATCGTCTACATCGGGTCGCTCTTCGCGGTCAACTTTGATATTGACGAAGAGAGCGTTCATCATGGCGGCGGTGGCGGCATCTTCAAAGCTCTCATGAGCCATCACATGACACCAGTGGCAAGCGCTGTAGCCAATGCTGAGCAGCACGGGTTTGTCGTCCGCGCGCGCCAGTCGAAAAGCCGCATCGCCCCAAGGATGCCAATCGACTGGATTGTCGGCATGCTGTAGCAGGTAGGGGCTGCTCTCGTCTTTGAGTCGATTCATCGCGCGCCTAGTCAATCAACATCCGCTCGCCACAAACATAGCCGACAATGCCGCATTTGCCTATCGTCATTGGCAGCCAGCCCAGGGCAATCGAATTAATATGAATCCCTGCGCAAGGGACTAGCCGCGAAAATGTAACCACCGAGTACACCGAGAGGGAAGCCATAGTTTTGCGCTGTGATGCAGCAACCCACAAGCCGAAATAAAGGTTGACTCGGAATTATATTCCTGCGTAGGGTCAGTCATCAGCGCCACAAATGCACAAAGCACAGCCCTTATTTGCATGACTGTTATCAAACTCTCGGTGTACGCCTCTTTTGCTCGGTGCACTCGGTGGTAAACCATGTCGTGCGATTGCCCTGGCAGCCCGCAACTGACCCGCCACAAGGCGCGTACATGATGGTAACATAGTTGCGCTGGCTGGTTGTTCCTCGCGGTCGCGCCTGTTTCTTAGATAAGTCTTGCATGACAGCTTTGGCAGCTGGGCTATACTTAGCATACGAAGGCATTGACGAAGGGTTTGTCTCTCCATGCAGTTTTGGGATAACAACAACGACGAGCAGTCACAAGACAATAACCAACGTCCGCCACAGCCGCCGCCGAACTGGCGCAAGTGGGTGTCGCCGGGCTTGCTGGTGCTGGTGCTGGTATTGATGTTGATTTCTTCGCCGGGTTTGCTGGGCGGCGTCTCGTCTTCAACCGAGGTCGCGTATTCCGATGTCTATGAGCAGGTGCAGCGGAACAATGTCGATACTCTGCAGTTCCAGGACAATGTCTCGGTCAGCGGCAGGTTTCGCAGCGGCGTCATCATCACCACCGCCACGGGCCGGTCGCAGAGCATCGCCAGCTTCTCCGCCGAGCTGCCACCCTATGCCGGCGCAGAATTGCTGGAGCTGGCGCACGAACGCGGCGTGGAAGTTATCCGCGGCAATTGGACACAAACATCGCCCTGGCTGGGGTTAATTCTCAATTTCTTGCCGCTGGTGTTGATCATCGCCTTCTTCGTTTGGATGGGGCGGCGCGCGCAGGGCCAGATGAATGGCATATTCTCTTTTGGCCAATCACAAGCGCGCGAAAAAACGCCGGAGATGCCCACAATCAAATTTGACGATGTGGCCGGGCAAGACGCCGCCAAGTTGGAATTGAACGAAGTGGTCGACTTTCTCAAACAACCCGAGAAGTATGTCAAGGTCGGCGCCAAGGTGCCGCGCGGCGTGCTGTTGATTGGGCCACCGGGCACGGGCAAAACCTTGATGGCGCGCGCTGTCGCTGGCGAGGCAAATGTCGCCTTCTTCAGCATTGCGGCGTCAGAATTTGTGGAGATGTTTGTCGGCGTGGGCGCTTCGCGAGTTCGCGATTTGTTCAAAAAAGCCAAAGACAATGCGCCTGCCATCATCTTTGTCGATGAGATTGACGCAGTTGGTCGGCGGCGCGGCACGGGCTTGGGCGGTGGACACGACGAGCGCGAGCAGACGCTCAATCAACTGCTTTCGGAGATGGACGGCTTCGACAACGACACCAATATCGTCATGATCGCCGCCACCAACCGCCCCGATGTGCTCGACCCGGCGCTGCTGCGGCCCGGGCGCTTCGATCGCCAGATCACAGTCGACCTGCCCGATGTCAAAGGCCGGCACGATATCCTCAAAATCCACACCAAGAACAAGCCGCTGGGCAAGAATGTCGAGCTGGAGTCGCTGGCGCGCGCCACCATGGGTTTTTCGGGCGCGGATATCGCCAACCTGGCAAACGAAGCCGCCATGCACGCCGCCCGCTATGACCGCCGCTTGATCACCATGTCAGATTTCACCACGGCTTATGAGCGCATCCGCCTGGGCACGAAACGTCCGCCGCTTTCCAACGAGAAAGACCGCCGCATCACCGCTTTCCATGAGGCCGGGCACGCGCTGGTGTCATTCTTGATCCCCGATGCCATGGCGCTGCTGAAAACGACCATCATCCCGCGCGGACGAGCGCTGGGCGTGGCCTTTTATATGCCCAAAGACGACTCGCTGCATCAATCGCGCAAGCAGCTGGAAGCTTTTATCCGCGTGGGTTTGGCCGGGCGCATCGCCGAAGAAATCGTCTTTGATGATGTAACCACCGGCGCTGCCAACGATATCCAGCAGGTCACGCAGATCGCGCGGCGCATGGTCAAGATGTTTGGCATGAGCGACTCGGTGGGCATGGTCAATTATGGCGATGACACCGACCAGCCCTTCCTGGGCTATTCAATCGCCAGCGGCCGCGACTACAGCGATGACACCGCCGCCAAGCTGGATGCAGAAATCAAGCGGATCATCGATATCGCCTACGAAGAAACCCGCCAGTTGCTGCAAGCCCACCGCGAAAGCCTGGATGAACTGGCGACGGCGTTGCTGGAAAAAGAAACAGTCGAACGCGAAGAGATCCGCCACATTCTGGGATTGGAAGGCAGCGACGATGTCCTGCCCGATGCCGTTGCCAAGCACCTGCGCGAATCGCCTGTCGCCGAACAGAATGGCGCCGGCGGGGATTAGTCCTACCCCGCCCCCGGCCCCGCCCCGAATCATCAGGCAGGGGAGTTTCGTCCTATACACTGCGAAAACATCCCCCTTGTTGAGAGCGGGGGACCGAGGGGGTAGGAGTCAGTCCGCGTCCGCTTCTGCCGCTGCTATGATCTCGTCCTGCACATAGGCGGGCACGCGATCATAGCGATTGAAGTCCATCGTGTAGATGCCGCGGCCACCCGACATAGAGCGCAGGTCGTTGCCATAGCGCAGCATCTCGGCCAGCGGCACCTCGGCGGTGACGACGCTCTTGAAGCCGACGGTATCCATGCCTTGCACGCGACCGCGCCGTGTGTTCAGGTCGCTCATAATATCGCCCATCATCGCCTCGGGCACAGTGATGCGCACATCCATTATCGGCTCCAGCAAGACGGGCCTGGCTTTGCGGAATGCGGCGCGAAACGCTTCTCTGCCCGCGATTTGGAAGGCAATGTCTTTGGAATCGACCGGGTGTTCCTTGCCGTCATAGACAATGACCTTGACGCGCTCGACCGGGAAACCGGCGATGACTCCATCGGCCAAGACCGCGCGGATGCCTTTCTCGGTCGATGACACAAATTGCTGCGAAATCGCCCCGCCGAACACGCTCGACTCAAACTCAAAGTCGCCTTCGGCCGGCTCGACCTTCAAGTCGACGCGCCCATATTGTCCCGCGCCGCCCGTTTGTTTCTTGTGGGTATAGCTGGAATCGGCATTGCCGGTGATCGTCTCGCGATAAGGGACTTTGGGCATATCGGTATCGATGTTCACGCCCAGCGCTTCCGCCCGTTTTAGGGTGACTTCCAGGTGAATCTGCCCCATGCCTTCGAGCACAGTCTGGCGCGTATCGCCATCTTGACGCCAGCGCAGGGTCGGGTCGGCATCGCAGAGATTGCTGAGGGTGGGACCCATCTTGGCGCTGTCGGCTTGTCCTCGCGGGTTCACCGCCAGCATATACAGCGGTGCCGGGAAGTCTGGCGGGGCGACGCGCAGGCTGGTATCTTTGTCGACAAATGTATCGCCGGTCTTGGTATCGGTCAGCTTCGCCACCACACCGATATCGCCGGCATGCAGCAGCTTGACCGGGAATTGCTCTTTGCCTCGCATGACAAACAAGGCGTTAAATCGTTCGTCGGCACCACTGCGGGCATTGATATTGCGGCCGTCGCTGGAAATCGTGCCCGAGAAGATGCGGAAGTAATTCAGGGTGCCCACAAAGCGGTCATTCAAGGTCTTGAAGACATAAGCGACCAGGGGATCGCTGTCGCTCTGGGGCGCGTCCAGTGTAGCGGCGGCTGCAGCGCGCTCGATATTGACGCTGCGTTCGTCAGGCGCGGTGGTATAGGCGACCAGCGCCTCGAGCAAGGGGACAGTGCCGATATTTTCGGTGGCGGATGTCGCAAAGACCGGTACCGTCTTCAGCACGGTGGAGCGGGATGCTTTGCGCATGCCGTCGCGGATTTCGTCGAAGCTCAAGGTTTCTTCTTCGAAGTACTTTTCCAGCAGGTCATCATCAGCTTCTGCCGCTGCTTCCATCAGCGCCATGTTGGCTTCTTCGAGCGCATCTGCCGATTCAGCCGGCAAGTCGGCCCGCTCTGCCCCAGCGCCGAAGTAGGCTTTTTGTGTGAGCGCGTTGCCGACGCCGTCAAATGGCGCATTTTGCCCGATGGGCAAAGTAACCGGGATGAATTTGTAATCGTCAAATTGCCCGCTCAGCTGCTCGAGCACGGCAGCGAAGTCTGCATTTTCGCGGTCCATCTTGTTGATGACGACCATGATGGGCTGTTCGCACAGCCGCGCGAATTCCCAAGCCAACTCTGTGCCCACTTCGACACCTGCGACTGCATCGACCACCACGATGACCGAGTCGGCGACCAGGATGGCATTTTTGAGTTCGCCCTGAAAGTCGGTGAAACCGGGTGTATCCAGAATGTTGATCTTGTAGTCTTCGAATTCAACCGGCACCAGCGAGGTGGACAGCGAAAGACCGCGCTCGCGTTCTTCATCGTCCCAATCCGAGACCATGTTTTGTTCCGAGATATGCCCCTGGCGCGTGGTGGCGCCGGTGTTGAACAAGAGCGCCTCGACCAGCGAAGTCTTGCCACTGCTCTGATGCCCAACCAAAGCTACATTTCTGATTTTGTCCGACTGATATTCTTTCATGCTGGAGATGGCCTCCTATTGCGCCTGCGCTGGTGCACCAGGACTGCGAAAAATGCGGCAATATGTGCGCCGCGACAAATGCGCATTGTAAAGGCGGCGCGCGCGATTGTCAAAGCTGCATTATTGTGGGGCGTGGCGAGTTTGCTGGATGCGCGCTGCTATACCCCCCACCCCAAACCCCTCCCCCAATATGAGGGAGGGGCTCTTTTGCTTCAATCTCGGATTGCTTAGCTCCTCTTCCCTCTTTCTGGGGGAAGGGAGACTCGTCGAAGAAACCAGTGCAATACTTGCCAATCTGCAAGAAATTGAGCAGCAGATTTCATTTCCTCTGCATGCGCTCCCCCTCCCTGATGCTTCGGGGAGGGGGTTGGGAGGTGGGGTAGACCCTCACATGCGCTCCCTTGGAAAACTGACCTGTCCCTCCCTCTTTATGAGGGGAGGGATTTAGGGAGGGGGCAACGCAAAATGCCCGCTTCGTCAGCTGCGCTTGGGGAAACGCGAAACAATGCGCAAAGGCTGCGGCACTGGCAAGCGCGTGCCGATGGCCGTCTTGCTGGCGTCTATGCCGCGCGCCCTGGCCGAACCCGCATACACCTCCAGGCGCGTGCCGACCTTGCGGCTGCCGCGGTCCATTAGAGCCAGCCCGACCTGGTTGCCTTGCGCATCGCCAGCGCAGCTTGTCACCGTGCCGACGACACGCCCACGGGCATTTACGACCGGGTCACCCGGTTGGGCGGGGCGCCCGCCACGAGCATCGAGCACGAAGCGGCTGACCTGGTGTTTGCGCGTGCGCTCGCGCTCAATGAAAGCGCGCTTGCCAACGAAGAAGGGCTTGTAGAGCTTGACAAAGCTGCCGAAGCCAGCATCGGCCGGGTTGAGCTCTAGTTCGCCGGCCAGCTCCTGTCCATACAGCGGCAAGCCGGCTTCGATGCGCAAGCTGTCGCGCGCCGCCAGGCCACAGGGCGCAGCGCCCAGCTCTACCAGTTGCTGGAAGATATCTGCCGATTCGTCGGGCGGAACGAACAATTCATAGGCCACGCGCTCGCCAGTGTAGCCAGTGCGAGAAATGATCCAGCCGCGCTGTGTTGTCATCACGCCCGACCAGGGCAGGTTCACTGCAGTTTGTGTGCCTTGGCCCGTCTGTTCCAACAGGCTTTGCAGAATTTCTCGGCTGCGCGGACCTTGCAAGGCGAGATCGACGCGGCGGTCGGCACTGGACGAGGCAGCGCGCAGATCGCGCAATTGCACGCGTTCGCAGCCCTCGATGCAGCGGGTAGGGTGATCGCGGTCGAGCATAGCAGCGCACTCGTGCACAGCGGTCAGCCAAGCCCAGATCTTGTCGTTGTTGCTGGCATTGACAACCGTCAGGAAGCGCTCCTCCCCCAATCGATAGACCAGCAAGTCATCCAGCACGCCGCCATCGACATCCAGCAAGAAAGAATAATGCGATCTGCCGACGCGCAGGCTGAGCACATCGTTGGTGGTGAGGGTATGCAAGAAGCGCGCCGCCCCGGGTCCGCTGACTTCCAGCACGCCCATGTGCGCGACATCAAAGACGCCGGCCGATTCGCGCACAGCGGCATGCTCTGCGCTGACCGACTGATACCACAAGGGCATCTCGTAACCGGCGAAGGGCGCAAGTTTCGCGCCAAGTTCGCGGTGCGCGCCGAGCAGGGGTGTCTGCAAGAGCATATCGACACTGGCGAGATTGGGCTCAAAGGCAGACAGAGGCGCTGGCGACCAGCCCGAGCGTTCGGCGGGCAAGCGGTTGCTGCCGATGAAAGTGACTTTGCTGGCGATGCGTGGCGCTGCGACGGTCTCGCTGACATCCACAAGCGAGCAGGAGGCAAGGCGGGATACCGATACAGGCCCGGGCAAGGTCGCGCTGACATCGTCGGTATCAAAATGCACATACCCGTCGCTCAGGGCTGCCAGCCAGGCGCTGGCCCGCGTGATATTTCCGCGCAACTGCAAGCGAAATTCGGCCTGCGACACGCGCTGCAACGTTCCCGACGCCATCAGCGCGCCATCTGGCTCGAGCAAGCTGGTGGCTTGTGCCTCGCCATCCTGCAGCGCATCGACATCGCTGGTCAATGCGCCATGCAGGAAGTCGGCGGAACGTTCCCCAAGAATTTGCAGGACTTCCGCATCAGGCTGCGCGCGCGCCTCTTCCTCTTCATCAGGATGGAGGGAAGCATTGCAACCCCCCTCAGTCCCCCCATCAGGATGGAGGGAAGCTAGTTCTTGAGTGGTGTCAATGCCCAGGCTCGCCGCCAGGTTCTGGCTGCGTTGTGTGGCATCGAGGAGGGCGTCAAAGTCGACCTTGGCGCGCGCCAGTGGACGGATGCGCCCCATCAGGCTATACGGTTCGCATGCTTCCAGCAGATCAGCCAGGATGTCAGCCAACTGGTCGATGCCAGCTGCGTCTATGCCGCGCTGGGTGATCCAGGGCGTGCCCAGGCGGATGCCACTCGGTCGAAATGCAGACGTATCGCCGGGGATGGTCTGGCGGTTGACAACGATGCCAGCCAGATCGAGGATGCGCGCAGCCATATCGCCACTGAGGGCTGTCCCGTCCCTGCCAATGCGCGACTTGCAATCCACCATCAGCAGGTGCGTGTCTGTGCCGCCGTGCGGGGTGCGCCAGCCGCGCATTTGGAGCTTTTCTGCCAGCCGCGCCGCATTGAGCACGGTCTGCCTTTGCAGCTGTTTGAACTGTTCGCTGGTCGCCAGGCGCAGAGCCACAGCCAGGGCGGCGATGCTGTTGATGTGCGGTCCGCCTTGCTCGCCTGGGAAGACAGCGCGGTCCAGCTTGCGCGCCAGGTCTTTGCGATGCGTGATAAGAACAGCGCCGCGCGGTCCATTCAGGGTTTTGTGGGTGGTGAAGCTGACGACATCGGCGATGCCCACGGGGTTGGGATAGACACCCGCGGCAATCAACCCGGCCACATGGGCGACATCCGCCAGCAGGTATGCGCCAACCGCATCGGCAATCTCTCGATAGGCAGCCCAATCCGCGGCGAACGGGTAAGAAGAAAAACCGCCGATGATGAGGCGAGGTTTGTGCTGCAGCGCCAGGTCGCGCATTTTGTCATAATCGATGCGCTCGCTGGTCGGGTCGATGCCATAGGACACGATATTGTAATATTTCCCGCTGCGATTGGCGGGGCTGCCATGCGTCAGGTGCCCACCCATGATGAGATCCATGCCCATGACCGTGTCGCCAACATCGAGCAGGGCGGTGTATGCGGCGCTGTTGGCGGGCGCGCCAGAAAGCGGCTGCACATTGACAAAAAGCTGGTCGGCGCTGCAACCATTGGCGGCGAACAATTCGGCGGCGCGGCGACGAGCCAAAGACTCAATCATATTGGCGTATTCTGTGCCTTTGTAATAGCGCAAGTCGGCTTTGCGGCGGAATTCGGGCAGGCGCTGCTGAACATCCAGAATGTCGGATTGTGACATAGCGCGCGTGCTTTCCAACGGATAGCCCTCGGCATAGATATTGTGGAAAGCCGAGCTCAAGGCGTGGCGCACGGCGTAGGGCACAGTGCTTTCCGATGGGATGAGGATCAGTTTCTCTTGCTGGCGCTGCGTCTCGCGGCGGATCAACTCTGCGACAGCCGGGTCCAGTTCGTGAATGTCGCCGCGGAAGAGGTAGTCGCTGTTCATGGAGTTCGTCCGTTTCTGTCTGGTCTGACAATTTAGATCATTTTGTAGAGTTCGTCCGCAACTGACTGCCTGGCGATCAATTCTGTCCCCATCCCCCGGCCCCTTCTCCCCACAAGAATGGAAGGGGAGCTAAGCAATCCACGCTTGCAGCAAAATGCCCCTCCCTATTTTTGGGGGAGGGGTTTGGGGTGGGGGTATCGCAAACGGAGAGTCAAGCGGGCCTCGCGGCTGGGCAGCAAAGATGCAGTTGGCGGGCAGCTTTCGCCTCGTCGAGGCGGCGCACAGGCGCAGTAGACGGCGCATCATGCAGCAGTTGCGGCTCGTCCCGCGCTTCTTTGGCGATCGCTCGCAAAGCCTCTGCCAGCTCATCCAGGTCGTCTTTGGTCTCGGTCTCTGTCGGCTCGATGAGCAGAGCCTCGGGCACGATCAGCGGAAAGTAGTTGGTGGGCGGGTGGAAGCCATAGTCGATCAATCGCTTGCTGATATCGAGGGCATGAACGCCGGGCGCATCGTCAAAGGCACCACGCACCACGAATTCGTGCCCGCAATAGCGGCGCGCGCCAGCAGCGGTCTGGTCATAGGGCAAGTTATAGTCGCCGCGCAATTTCTCGCGCAGGTAATTGGCATTCAGCACAGCGCAACGGGTAACCTGCCGCAAGCCTTCGCCACCATAAGCGCGGATGTAGGCATAGGCGCGCAGGTGCATGCCGAAGTTGCCCGCAAAGGCTTTGAGCCGCCCGATGCTTTTGGCTGGCATCTGCCAATCGTATCGCCAGCCTGGCGCATCGCCAGCAGCGGCGGACGCATCGGCAGGCCTGTCGTCCCTGCGCACAACCGGACCGGGCAGGTAGTCGCGCAGCTTGTCATTCACACCGACCGCGCCGCTGCCCGGACCGCCTCCACCATGCGGCGTGGAAAACGTTTTGTGCAAGTTATAGTGCATGCAGTCAAAACCCAGCTCGCCGGGCTTGACAACGGCCATCAGCGCATTCATGTTTGCGCCGTCCATGTACATCAACCCGCCGACCGATTGCACAAGTTCAATCACCTGCACGATACTGGGCTCGAATAGACCCAGAGTGCTGGGCATGGTCATCATCATGCCAGCGATATGTTGGGCATTTTCACCCGAGCAAGCTTCGCGCAGCGCAGCCAGGTCGACCTCGCCGGCCGCATTGGCTGGCAACTGCTGGACGCGCAGACCGGCCATGGTCACAGTCGCTGGATTGGTGCCATGCGCGCTGTCGGGGACGAGGATGATGTCGCGTTGCGGTTCGCCGCGGTCGATGTGGTATTGGCGGATCATCAGAATGCCCGCGAATTCGCCTTGCGCGCCGGCGGCTGGCGTCAGGCTGACGGCGTCAAAGCCGCTGATTTCGCCCAGCCAGCTTTGCAGTTCGTGCATGAGCATCAAAGCGCCTTGGCAGCTTTCGGGGTCGGCCAAGGGATGCAGCTGCGCCAAACCCGGCAACCGCGCGGCATCTTCGTTGACTTTGGGGTTGTATTTCATCGTGCAGCTGCCCAGCGGATAGAGCCCGGTATCGATTGAATAATTTAGCTGGCTGAGCCGCACGAAGTGGCGCACCACCTGCAGTTCGCCGACTTCGGGCAGGGGCAGATCGTCGCGAAGCAGCTCGGTGGGCAGTGGCGCGGGCGGCACATCGGGCGCGGGCAGGTTGACACCGCTGCGCCCCGGCGTGGACAAGTCATAAATGATTGGCTCGGACATCAGCGCAGTCCTTCCAGGATGTCGACCAGGCGGTCGATTTCGGCGCGGGTGTTGCACTCGGTGACGCAAATCAGCATGTGATTGGGCAGGTGGTAATAGTGCTGCGCCAGATCATAGCCGCCGATGACGCCAGCATCCAACAGCGCGGCGTTGATCTCGGCGATGGGACGCGGACAGGCGACCATGAATTCGTTGAAGAAGGGCTTGGTCATATCGACGCTGTAGCCATCGAGGCGGTTGATTTGCGCGGCGGCATAATTCGCTTTGTGATAATTCAACTCGCCCACCTGACGCAGCCCGTTCTTGCCCATCAGCGACAGGTAGACAGCGGCAGCCAATGACATCAAGCCTTGATTGGTGCAGATATTGCTGGTGGCGCGCTCGCGTTTGATATCTTGCTCGCGGGGGCGCAGAGTCATGACATAGGCGCGCTTGCCATCGGCATCGACTGTTTCGCCGATGATGCGTCCGGCAATTTTGCGCACAAGCCGTTGTTTGATTGCGAAGTAGCCCAGGTAGGGTCCACCGAATGTCAGCGGGATGCCCAATGGCTGCCCCTCGCCGACCACGATATCCGCGCCAAATTCGCCGGGCGGCGTGAAAAGCGAAAGCGCCAGGGGATTGGCCACCACCACCAGCAGACCGCCGCTGGCATGCACGGTATCGGCCAGCCTGCGCAGGTCTTCGATCTGACCGAAGAAGTTGGGATATTGCACAGCCACCATGGCGGTGTTGCTGTCCAGCATTTCCATCAGATCGACCAGCTCGCCACGACCCCGATCGCCGATAATGCGGATGTCTTTGCCCTGATGATAGGTGCGCACGACTTCGCGATATTGCGGGTGGATGGCGTGGCTGAGGATGACTTTCTTGCGGCGATTGCGCGAGACTTCCAAGGCGACTGTGATCGCTTCGGCCAGGCTGGTTGCGCCGTCATAGTGGCTGGCATTGGCGGCGTCCATGCCCGTCAGCGCGCACATCATGCTCTGGTATTCATAAGTCGCCTGCAAGGTTCCCTGCGAGATTTCTGGCTGGTACGGCGTATAGGCAGTATAGAACTCGCCGCGCAGCAGCATGTGATTGACGACAGAAGGAATGAAGTGATGGTAGGCGCCGGCGCCACGAAAAATAGCGAAGTCGCCGGCATGGTCGTTCTCCTCGCTGATAGCCAGCATCTCCGCCGCGATTTCCATTTCGCTCATGGCTGGCGGCAGGTCGAGCGCAGGAAAACGTTGCCCAGCCGGCACAGCGTCAAACAACTCGTCAAATGACCCAAGGCCGATCTGCGCCAGCATTTCTTGCACTTCGGCTGCGGTATGCGGTATGTAGCTCATGGCTTGGCTGCCTTTCCTGCAACTTATCGGCTTTCACAATAGGCAGTGTAGGCGGCGGCATCCATCAGCGCGTCCAACTGAGCAGGTTCGGCGACGCGAACTTTGATCATCCAGCCAGCGCCATAGGGATCGGCATTCACCACTTCGGGCTCTGCTTCCAGCTGGGCGTTGACCTCGATGATCTCGCCAGAAACTGCGCTGTAGAGCTCGGAGGCTGCCTTGACCGATTCGACTTCGCCAAAGGAATCTCCGGCCGACAAGCGGTCGCCGACATCGCGGTATTCCACATAGACGATATCGTTGAGTTGGTCTTGCGCATAATCGGTGATGCCGATGCTCACCACATTGCCGTTCAGCGAGAACCATTCATCGGACTTGGCATAACGAAGCTCGGCTGGCGTATTCCATTGTCCCATCGTCTTACTCCTCCCGAAGAATTAAACAAAAAAGGCGCACCCCGAGTTCAGAATGCGCCCTGTCAGTCGACTGCAACTTCCAGAGTGTGCCGCCGCAAGAGTCCTTTTGCCTGAGAGTTTCACGCCAGCTATGCGCCTGACGCTTGCCCCTTCGGCGTTTCGTTCTCGGACGAAATCTCTCGTCTTGCAGCA
>JAJDZQ010000154.1 GCA_022824565.1 Anaerolineae bacterium
CAGGATTATGCGCTCTTCCCCCATCTTACGGTCGAGCAGAACATCATGTTCGGCTTGCAGATGGAAGGCGTTGAGAAAAAAGAGGCGCAAAAACGCGCGCTGGAATCGTTGGAGCAGGTGCGGCTGCCCGGCGTTGGAGCGCGCCGACCGCATCAGCTTTCTGGCGGGCAGCAGCAACGGGTCGCTCTGGCGCGGGCGCTGGTCAAACAGCCGGCTGTGCTGCTGCTGGACGAGCCGCTGGGCGCGCTGGATTTGAAACTGCGCAAGAATATGCAGGTCGAATTGAAGGCCTTGCAGCGGGATGTGGGCATCACCTTCATTTATGTCACGCACGATCAGGAAGAAGCCATCACCATGGCCGACCGCATCGCTGTGATGAACCATGGCGAAATGCTGCAAGTCGGCACGCCCAAAGAAATTTATGAGCGGCCCGGCACGCACTTCGTGGCCGATTTTATTGGCGAGACCAACTTCGTCGATGGCATACTGCTGGAGCGCGGCGCTGACGGTTTTGGCCTGGTCAAATTGATGAACGACGCAGTCATCCGCGCCCAGCTTTCCGACACATTGGCAGCCACCGACGGTCCCGTGCTGGTGGCAATTCGTCCCGAGCGCATCAGCATCAGCCGCGCCGACGCCGGACCAGCTGGAGCGGGCCAGACAGCGCTTTCCGCCAGGCTGGTCGAAAGCCAGTACATCGGCACAGATACGCGCTTCACTTTGCAAATCGGCGAGAACATCGAGCTGGTGGCGCGCATGCAGAATCTAGACGATCTGCCCAAAGCCGCCTTTGCTATCGGGCAGGCAGTCACAGCCAGCTGGGGCGAGACCAGCACAACAATTTTGGATCACTGAGGCGGCTATGTCTGAGAGCCTGCTCGCCCCCGACCAGATCCCCACCATCGAGGGCGGCGCTCGTCAGCTACTCGATGCCAAGACGGGCTTCGTGGTCACAGACGAATTCGAGCGCTTTAACCAGAAGTACGACATGTTCAACCGCGCTGTTTGGGATGATGAAGTGCGCTCGCAGCGGGCGCAAAAATTCTTCGAAAGCTACTACACCGATCTAGCGCAATTTCGCAAGGTCGAGGGCTTTCAACATCGTGATTATGCCCTGCGCAACGCCGCCTGGTACATCGCCGATTTCACCGCCGACCTGCTGGAACTTTCCGACGACCGCAAAGAAGGTTTTCTGGACAGCTATACCCTGTTCCGCGAAGGCGCGACTCGGCAACAGATCGCCCCGCCCGAGCAGCACAGCGCCGAGTTGAAACGAGCCGCGAAATTCCTGGGCTGCGATGCGGTAGGCATTTGTGAATTCGACGAGCGCTGGGTCTATACGCACAATTACAGCCGCCAGTTGCTGCGCGACAAAGAGCTGGACCTGCCCGCTGGCTTGACGCATGTGGTCGTCATCGTCAACGAGATGGATCATGAAACCATCCAAACGGTGCCATCGGCGTTGAGCGGGGCGGCAACGGGGCAAGGGTACAGCCGCGATATCATCGGCGCGCTTTCGGTGGCGCAGTACATCCGCAATCTTGGTTATCGCGCTGTCGCCAGCCTAAACGATACGGCGCTGTCTATCCCACTGGCGATCCAGGCTGGTCTGGGGCAATACGGGCGTCACGGCTTGCTGATCACGCCGCAATTTGGTCCGCGCGTGCGCATCGCCAAAATCTTCACCGATCTGCCGCTGCTGGCTGACGAACCCATCGACTTTGGCGTTACAGAAACCTGCCACATCTGCCGCCGCTGCAGCGATGGCTGCCCGGTCAAGGCGATACCGGCCGGGGCACCGGCTTTCGAAATGCCCAACAGCATCTCGCACCTGCAAGGCGTCAAAAAATGGACGATCGATGCCCGGCGCTGCTTTCAGTTTTGGGCGAATCAAGGCACCGATTGTTCGATTTGCATCCGCGTCTGCCCCTACAACAAAGACTTCAGCAAGCCCTTCAACCGTCTCCTGGGCTGGATGTTGGGCAATCGCTGGCGGCGGCTGGCGCTGTGGCTGGACGAAAAACTGAAGTACGGCGGACGCAAAACGGCGGGCTGGTGGTGGCGGCGGACTGCTGATGAATAAGTGGCTGGCGCTGGCGCTGCGTGGCTGCCTGGCGCTCGGCTGGACGGCGCTGCTCTGCCTGCTGCTGCTCCAGCCCGAAGCCGATCCGCTGCTCGATCTGGGCATCCCAGAAGGGGATAATACCCTATGGCGCGAGTTGGCCTTCGGCGCGGTGCATCTGGCCGCCTTTGCCTTTACCTGCAGCCTGTGGACCTGGGCGCTTGTGGCGCGCTTCAATCTGCAAACCAGCCTGCTCGCAGCTGTCGCCATTTCACTTGCGCTGGGTTGCTTCACCGAGTTGGCGCAAAGCTATACGCCCGACCGGCATGCCTCGTGGCTGGATATCGGCGCGAACATCGCCGGCACGTTGATGGCCGCGCGTGTGCTTTGGCGGCAAACAGATAGGGGCGGGGCACCGACTCGCCCAGGCTAGACCGCGCGATAATCCGGATTTTCCCAGACAATCAAGGTCGCCCAGTTGTCGCTGGCTTCGTCCACGATATAGTCGCGCAGCAAGCCCCGCACAACGAAGCCGCGTCCCAGCTGAAAAGACAAGGTGTTATCGCGCAGTTGGCCCTGCACCACCTTGTCGACATAGTCTTGCGGCGTCATGGCTTGTTTGTGCGCTGCGAAGCCGGGGATCAGCCCGCCCGCCACAATGCCACGCCGGTTGAGCCGCTGGACGATGCCCTTGCGCGCCGCATACAGCCGCGAGCCAACGCCGCGCCGCCGATAATCCGGATGCACGCTGATGTCGCCGCCGTAATACCAAGCGCCGGCCGGGTCATGACGACTGTACCATCCGCCGTCGATGATCTCCTGGAAGTTGTGCTGGGCATCATCAAAGTCGAAGTCGGTCAAAAAGCCGGAGCCCAGGCCGATAACCCGCTCGTCCGCCAGCGCGACGAAATTGCCCTCGGGGAAGAGGCGACAGTGGTTGCGAAAATGCCGGGCATTCATCAATTCGCTATCCGCCAGCGTGGGGAAACAGGCGCGCTGCAACTGCTCTAGCGCGGTGGCATGACGCGGCTCTATCGTCTCGATGCAGATTTCATTCATAATTGGCGGCTGCACAGAATCTCCAATGGTGCAATGCGACAAGTATTGCCCTATACCTTCCTGAAATCAACAATTTGGGGGAGTGTCAAATTGTGTGGGCACGACAATCATGCCCCCATCCCCCGGCCCCTTCCCCCAGAACGAGGGAAGGGGAGTCTTCAGCGATGTCAGCAGGTTATGAAGCCCTTCCCTCATATTGGGGTCGCGTAGACACTGACCCGCCGGGGAGGGGTTTGGGGTGGGGGGCAGCCCCTCCCTCATCTTGGGGTCGCATAGACACTGACCCGCCGGGTGGGGGGTGGGGGGATAGCAGCGCGCATCCAGCAAGTTTGTCACGCTAAAATTGGACTGCAATGGACATAACTGGTTCGGCTGGCGTATATTAGCATGAATGCCAGCGCGAAAATAGCAACGAGGTGAAGATATGGCTACCAATGGCCAGCAACCGACTCCCAATGCGACCGGAACAGACAAGGTGAAGCGCGGCCTGGCGCAGATGCTCAAGGGTGGGGTGATCATGGATGTGGTGACTCCCGAGCAAGCCAAAGTCGCCGAAGATGCCGGCGCGGCGGCTGTCATGGCGCTGGAGCGAGTGCCCGCCGATATCCGCGTGCAGGGTGGCGTGGCGCGCATGAGCGACCCCGACATGATCGAAGGCATCATCGAGGCAGTATCGATCCCCGTCATGGCGAAAGCGCGCATCGGGCACTTCGTAGAAGCGCAAATCCTCGAGGCGCTGGGCGTCGACTATATCGACGAGAGCGAAGTGTTGACCCCCGCCGATGAAGAGCATCACATCAACAAGTGGGGTTTCTCTGTGCCTTTCGTTTGTGGCTGCCGCAATTTGGGCGAGGCGCTGCGCCGCATCAACGAGGGCGCGGCCATGATGCGCACCAAAGGCGAGGCTGGCACCGGCGATGTCGTCGAAGCCGTCCGCCATGCCCGCGCTGTCAATGGCGAAATCCGCCGCATCAGTTGCATGGACGAAGCCGAACTCTACACCTATGCCAAAGAGATTCGCGCGCCATACAACCTCGTCAAAGAAACAGCCGTGCTGGGGCGGCTGCCGGTGGTCAACTTCGCGGCCGGTGGTGTGGCCACGCCCGCCGATGCCGCGCTGATGATGCAGTTGGGCGTGGATGGCGTCTTTGTCGGCAGCGGCATATTCAAAAGCGGCAACCCGGCCCAACGCGCCAAAGCCATCGTCAAAGCGGTCACGCACTTCCAGGACGCGCAGATTTTGGCGGATGTCAGCCGCAACCTGGGCGAAGCGATGGTCGGCATCAATGTGACGCCGGATGAGGTGATCCTGGGCAAGCGCGGCTGGTGAGCGAAACGATGCAAGGCCAATCCATCGACGCGCTGGAAACGCCCAGCGTGCTCATCGACATGGACATCATGGAGCGCAACATCGCGCAGATGCAGAAACGTTGCGACCAACTCGGCATCAGCTTTCGCCCGCATATCAAAACGCACAAGATCCCCGATATCGCGCGTCGGCAGTTGGAAGCGGGAGCGGCCGGCATCGCCTGCCAAAAGGTTAGCGAAGCAGAAGTTTTCGCCGCGGCCGGCTTCCACGATATTCAAATCCCCTATAACATCGTGGGCGCGCGCAAAACGCAGCGACTGGCAGAATTGGCGCGGACTGCCCATATCAGCGTGACGATCGACAGCCGCGCCGTGGTCGATGGCCTGGCCGCAGCCGCACAGCAGGCCCGAACGCATATCGAAGTGCTGGTTGAGCTGGTCTCGCTGGGCAAGCGCACAGGCACCACGCCCGCCGACGCGCTGATGCTGGCGCAGCATATCTCGGCAACCGACAATCTGGGTTTCGCTGGCTTGATGATCTACCCTTCCGATGCCGCCATCCGCCCGCGCCTGTTGGAAACGCTGGAGATGCTGGCAGCGGCTGGCATCCCGGCCAAGACGATCAGCGGCGGTGGCAGCGGCGCTATCAGAGACGCGCATTTGCTGCCCGAGCTGACCGAAATGCGCGTGGGCACCTATGTGTTTTATGACTGGAACAGCGTCAGCCAAAGCTATACGACCTTTGAACATTGCGCCATGCGCGTGCGAGCCACGGTCGTCAGCGCCAACGAAGCCAGCCGTGTCATCCTCGATGCCGGCAGCAAGTCGATTCAATCAGAAACAGTCGGCGGGCGGTTTGGCTACATAGAAGAGTTCCCCGATGCGCGTTTGCACCAGGTCAACGAAGAGCATGGCTATGTCGATTTCAGCGCCTGCGCGGCCTGCCCCGCTGTGGGCGATATCCTGCATATCATCCCCGTGCACACCTGCGTGGTGACCAACCTGCACAATCGGCTCTTTGGCGTGCGTGGCGGCGTGATTGAGCAAGTGTGGGAGGTGGCCGCGCGTGGATTGGTCTGGTGAGATGGAGGCAAGCTAGGAGGCCCCGATGCTGGTGATAGACGGACACCTCGATCTGTCTTTGAATGCGCTGCAGTGGAATCGTGATCTGCGGCAGTCGGCGTATACCATCCGCGCCAACGAGGCGGGCGTGCCAGGCAAAGGCCGCGCCAAAAACACGGTCGCGCTGCCAGAGATGCGGCGTGGGCGGGTCGCGCTGTGCTTTGCGACGCTGTTGGCGCGCTCGACTGGCCACAAGGTGGAGCACATGGATTATGAATCGCAGGCGCAAGCCTATGGCATGGCCCAGGGGCAACTGGCCTATTACCGCGCGCTGGAGCTGGCTGGACATGCGCGCCTCATTGAAAGCGCCGAATGCCTGCGCGCGCATATCGCCGAGTGGCGTGCCTGGGAAGTAGCGGGCGCAGATCACAGCACAGCGCCGCCACTGGGCTTCGTCATCAGTATGGAAGGCGCAGACCCCATCCGCGAGCCAGATCAGCTGGCGGCTTGGTGGGGGGCCGGCTTGCGGCTGCTGGGACCGACGCACTACGGACCAGGCCGCTATGCCGGCGGCACTGGCACCGAACTCGGGCTGACCGGGCTGGGCGCGCCTTTGCTGCGCGAGATGATGCGCCTGGGCGTGGCTTTGGACATGACGCACCTGAGCGACCAGGCCTTTTGGGAAGCCGCGCATCTTTATGAAGGACCGTTGCTGGCGAGCCACAACAATTGCCGGGCGCTGGTGCCCCATCAGCGGCAGTTCAGCGATGAACAGCTGGCTTTCATCATCGAGCGCGATGGCGTGATCGGCGCGGCCTTTGATGTGTGGATGCTGCTGCCCGGCTTCGTGCGCGGTGACAGCAATCAGGCGGTGGTCATCGACACAGTGGTCGATCATATCGACCATATCTGCCAGTTGGCGGGCAACAGCAAACATGCCGCCATTGGCAGCGATCTGGACGGCGGATTCGGGCGCGAGCAATCTCCCAGCGACCTGGATACCATCGCCGACTTTCAGCAATTGCCGGGCAAACTGGCTGCGCGCGGGTACACGGCGGACGATATCGCCGACATATTGCACGGCAATTGGCTGCGCCTGTTGTTTGGGGCTTGGGACAGCTAACGCAGCAGCGGTCGCATTTGTTCCAGCGCGCGTTCCAGCACCGACAGGTCTGCGGCATAACACAAACGCAAGTAGCCCTCGCCCTGGGGACCAAAAGCTGCGCCGGGAGCCAGGCCGACCCCACATTCGAGCAGCAGCCTGCGCGCGAATTCAAAGCTGTCTGTCACGCCATCCACCGCGAAAAATGTATAAAAGGTGCCGCTGGGCAGTGGGCAAACGACGCGGGGCAACCCGGCGAAAGTCTCTGCCACCAGGTCGCGCGCGGCACGATAGCGCAGCAGCGACTCGCGCAAGAAAGCCTCGCCTTCGCCCAGCGCTGTGATGCCGGCAATCTGCGTGGGCGCGAATATGCACGAGAAGTTGAACTCGGAAACCATCTCCAAGGTCTTCATCAGCGAGCGCGGACCCGTCAGCCAGCCCAGACGCCAACCGGTCATCGCCCAGGATTTGGAAAAGCTGTTGATGATCAAGTATTTGTCATCTTCGTTGACTTTGTCGGCGAAGCTGGGCGCATAAGCCCGGTCATAGACGATGCGCGCATAGACTTCATCGGCGATCAGCCAGATGTCGCGTTCGCGGCAGAAATCGAGGATGCGCTGCTGCTCGTCATCTTCCAGCATCCAGCCGGTCGGGTTGTTGGGCGAGTTGAGCAGCAGGGCGCTGGTGTTGGGCTGGGCGGCTGCAAAGAGCTCATCCAGATCGAGCCGCCAGGCATCATCACGCGGACGCAGCGATACGCGGATGATCTGCGCGCCCAGGATCTCGGCGGCGGCCGGCAAGTTGGGCCAAACGGGCGAAGGCACGAGCACGCTGTCGCCACCGGCCACAATGCACTGCAGCGCCAGCGACAACGCCGTCATGCCCGAGGGAGTCACGCCGACATTGTCTGCGGTCAAGCGCAGGCTATAGAGGTCATTCATGTAATTCGCAAGCGCTTCTCGCAGCGGTGGGATGCCCAGGTTGGGCTGGTAGAAAGTCTGGCCCTCGTCGATAGCGTCCTTGGCAGCTTCGCGAATGAAAGCCGGGGTCGGTTTGTCTGGCTCGCCAAACCACAGTGGGATGACATCGGCGCGATTCATGGCGGCATTCGCCAATTTTCGGATCAAGCTCGGCTGCAGCGCCTGCACTGTCGGTCGATTTGGACTCACCATGGCTGTTAGTCGCCTTCCTGTTTGTAGAGCGCCACAGCCGCCACGATGATGACGCCCTGGATCAGCCCTTGAATAAATTGGCTCACGCCCAGCATCACCAGCAGGTTGGCGGTGATGCCCAGCAGCAGCACGCCGCCCAAGGTCCCCAGCACACTGGCGCGCCCGCCAAAGAGACTGGTGCCGCCGATGATGACTGCCGTGATCGTTTGCAGTTCAATGCCATCGCCGATAGCCGGGTCGCCAACGCCCATGCGCGACAGCCACAGCAAACCGGTAACCGCCGCCGTCAGGCTGCAGATGACATAGACTCCATAGCGCGTCCGCTTGACCGGCACACCCGACAAATGCGCCACCTCGACATTGCCGCCCACCGCCACCAGGTGCTTGCCAAAGACCGTATAGCGCAGAAGCAGCATGGTCAAGATTACCAGCACAAAGAACATCAGCGCGATAACAGGCAGCGGACCCACCTTTTGCACATAAAACATCATGACTTCGCGGCTGGCTTTTCCCACTGGCGACGACGAAATCGTCAGCCCGATGCCTTTCAAGATCACCAGCGATGCCAGGGTGACGATAAAAGGGGCGATGCGCAACTCGTTGATGAGAAAGCCGTGAACCAGCCCGACCAGCACGCCCAGCGCCAATGTCGCCAAGATGGCCGGCACGACATTGGCGCTTTCGCCATTCATCACGATGGCAGAAACGAGGATGGACACCTTGACCAGCGACCCAACCGACAAATCGATGCCCGCGGTGAGAATGACCAGCATCTGCCCCAGCGCGACTATGCCCAGAAATGCCGATTGCCGCGCCACATTCGCCAGGTTGCGTTCGCTCAAGAAGCGCTCGGATTGCGTCGCCCCGATGACAACCAACAGCAATATGAAGGCATAGACCATGATGAGGGGACCGTTGCGCCGCAAAAACAGCGCCCGCCCGCCCGCCCCCCTGCGCATGCTGCCGCCCAGCGCACTCATGCCGATTGCGCCTCTGCGCCGCCCAGAGTCGCCAGCTCGATGATTCGTTCTTCATCGGCATCTTCGCGCAAGAGCTGGCCCGCCACCCGGCCATCATTCATGACCAGGATGCGGTCGCTCATGCCGATAATCTCTGGCAGTTCGGACGAAATCATGATGATGGCGATGCCGCGATCGTTGAGCTGGCGCATCAGCTTGTAGATTTCGAACTTTGCGCCGACATCGACGCCGCGCGTGGGTTCGTCCAGGATGATGACAGCCGGCGCAGTTTCCAGCCACTTCGCCAGTACGACCTTCTGTTGATTGCCGCCGCTGAGGTATTGGGTCTCTTGCTCTGGCGAAGTCATGACGATGGACAGCCGTTGCTGCGCGTCGGACACGACTCGTTCTTCTCTGGCGCGGCGCACGATGCCCAGCCGGCTTAGGCGCGAGAGGATGGGAATCGTGATATTGATGCGCACGGATAAGGCCGTGAATAGGCCCTGCGACTTGCGGTCTTCGGGCACCAGCGCGACCCCGGCGCGAATGGCTTGCGAGGGCGTCTTCCAGTGTGGTGCCTCCCCGACCAGCCGCACTTCGCCGCGCGTCAAGGGGTCTGCGCCAAATAGCGCGCGCGCCAACTCTGTGCGGCCGCTGCCCACCATGCCAGCGATGCCCAAGATCTCGCCTGCATGCAGCCGCAAACTGACGCCATCGAGGATGGTGTCTGTCGCGATATCGTCGGCAATAAGCGCCAGATCGCCTTGTTCATGGTCGGTCTGCGGGAAGATCTCGTCCAGCGAGCGCCCGACCATCAACCTGACCAAGGTGTGGCGGTCCAACTGCCCGATGGGCCGGCTATCGACCACTTCGCCATCTTTCAGCACGGTTACTTCGTCGGCGATGCGAAAAACTTCTTCCAGCCGATGCGAAATATAGATGATGGTTACACCCTGCGCTTTCAGGGCAGCGATGATGTCAAAGAGCTGGTCGAGCTCGCTGCCAGCCAAGATGGCCGAAGGTTCGTCCATGACGATCAGGTCGGCAGCTTGCGAAAGCGCCTTGGCGATTTCTACCAACTGTTGTTGGGCGATTGTCAATTGGCTGACCAGCGAGCGGGTATCCAGCGCCACCCCCAGGCGCGATAGCAGTTGGTCAGAGCGCGCGTGCAGCCGCCCAAGATCGAGCAGGCCCAGAGAAGTGCGCGGCTCGCGACCCAAGAAGATGTTTTCTGCGACGGACATCTGTGGCACCAGCGCCAATTCCTGATAGATGATGCTGATGCCACTAGCGATGACTTCGCCAGTCGAGGCGGAAAGGCGAGGCTGCCCCTTGTAGATGATGTCGCCAGCATCGGCTTTGTATACGCCCGCCAGGATCTTCATCAGGGTGGACTTGCCGGCGCCATTTTCGCCAACCAGTCCATAGACCAAGCCCGCCTGACAGCGAAAAGACACCTTGTTGAGCGCCTGCACGCCAGCGAAGGATTTGGAAATGCCGCGCATCTCCAGAATGGGTTTGCTCATTGCCCCCATCCCCCGGCCCCTTCCCCCACTAGGAGGGAAGGAGAGATTTGTCGCGGATGCGTTTCGATAAAGTCCACTCCCAAATGACGACGGACTTGGATTGGCTGCGGGAGCGGCTAGCCCTCGTCGTCCATGACTTTGAAGCCCAGTTCTTCCAGCTTCTCATCGGGCATGGTGATGGGACCATGCACATCGTCGCTCCAGTCTTCGCGGAAGTAGTCGGCACCCTCGACATCGGTGAAAGGCTCGCTGTTGGGGATGACGCCAGAAAAGTCTATGAAACGCGGGACCGGTTCGCCAGCCAGGATCTGCAGGGCGGCATCAATGCACATGGTGATCATGGCGTTGGGATATTGCCAGGCGAGGTATTCGATTTCGTGCTCCAGCGCCAGGCGCAAGAAGCCATTTTGCCACTCGCCGCCACCGATGGGCGGGATAGCCAAGCCCGCATCCAGATAGGCGCTGATGATGCCTTGCGACATCTGCGCGCCGCCCGACCAGATTCCGTCAATGTCGTCGCCATATTGCACCAGCCAGGTTTCCATGATGCCTTTGGCGTCTGCGGGCGACCAGAAGCCAGGCTGCTTGTCCAGCACATTGATGCCCGGGTTGGCGGCGAAGACGGCATCCGCGCCTTCTTCCATGATATCTGATGTCGTAACGCCGGGGATGCCCGTCATGATGACGATATTGCCTTCGCCATCCAGTTGGTCGACGACATACTGCGCCAGGCTCGCGCCGACCACCCACAGGTTCGTGCCGACTTCAGTGACAAAATTGTCGGTTTCGACAGCGCTGGCGCACAAGACCACCGGCACACCCTGCATCATGGCGCGCTCGACCGGGGCAGACAAGGCGGCCGCGCCCATGGGCACCAGGATCAGCGCATCGGGCTCTTGCGCCAGCAAGTCTTCGACCTGGGGAACCTGGACATCGGCGCTGGCCTGGGCATCGCCATACAGCAGCTCGCTGACGACATCCTCGCCCAAATGATCGACATACCAGTAGGCATGCGCGTCCATCAATGCCGACCAGGCGTTGCTTGTGCCTTGCGCCGCGAAGGCGATGCGGTAGGGACCATCTTTGGCGAAATCGCTGGTGTCATAGCTTTGGTCGAGGCGAGAAAGCACACTTTGCAGATAGGGCGAGGCGGCAATCTGCTCTTCGGTGAAATCAAAGCTCATGCCGCTCATATCATCATCTTGCGCCAGCGAAACCGCGCCAACAACAAGCGCCAGCGAGATTGCCAGCAACAGCGTAAATAGCTTCTTCATGATCTGTTCCTTTCTGTTCCTAAGGGATGCCAACGATGTGCCTTGTACTGTGCAAGCTGTCAATACTGTCGTCTCCTTTCCACAGATTATGAGCCGGCCTCAACCGCCGGGATTTCCCCGCTTGCCCGGTCAGGCATCGGTCGCAGCGACGCTATAGAGCGTTACCGCGCCCAGGATGACCAAGCCTTTGATGATGAACTGCACTTCTACATCCAAGCCCAGCAACACGACCATGGTACTGAGGATCTGGATGATGAGCACGCCAGCGATCGTACCCAGCAAGCCGCCGCGCCCGCCGATGAAAGCAGTGCCGCCCACCACCGCCGCCGCGATGGAATCCAGGTCAAGCCCGCTGCCAATGAACCGATCGACATAGAGCACATAGCCCGTCAGCACGACGCCCGATACCACCGCGAAGAGGCTGCCCAGCACATAAACGGAGATGCGGATGGCGTCAACGGAGATGCCCGATAGGCGCGCCGCTTCGATATTGCTGCCTACGGCATAGACCCGGCGTCCATAGCTCGTGCCGCGCAGCACAAAGATGAAAATGGCATTCAGCCCCAGCCACAGCGCCAAGGGCACAGACAGCACAAACCACGATTGATTCACGATGCCCAATGCCTCGGGCACGAATCCACCCGGCACGCCGCGTGTATAGGCTTGTGTCGCGCCTTTGACCAACACCAGCATGCCCAACGTGGCGACAAAAGGCGGGACGCGCCGCTTGGTCACCAGCAGGCCATTGCCCAAGCCCACCAGCGCGCCCAGAGCCAGCGCGGTCAAGATGGCGGGCACGATCATCTCGTTGCGGCCGTTGCCCACTTCGGCCACGACAACCGAAGTCATGATGAAGATGCCGCCGACCGACAGATCCAAGCCCGCCACCAGCAGCACCATAGTCTGCCCGATGGCCACGATGCCCAACTGCGCTGCCTGGCGCATGACCACGGCGATGGTTTCGACCGCGAAGAGCTTGGGAGTCAACACCGCCGCCACCAACAGCAAGATCGCCAGCGCGATATAGACGCCAAAGTCAGCCACGAACTTGCGCAGCCGCCAGCGATTATCTCGAGAAAGAGCCAAGCCCGATTTGCGCTTTGCCAGTACCATCAGCGCTATACCCAGCAGCTATTCATCCAGGTACTTCGCCGCCCACTCCACGCCTTCCCAAGAAATCGTCTTTTCGGGGACGATCTTGACCAGGTAACGCGGACGCACGCGCGAGGGCTCGAGGTATTCGGGTCCGCGCTCGCCCAGATAACGCACAGCCATGCGCCGGGCGATCTCCAACCATTCGCCATGCATCAGCGCCGGACCTGCGACGATCTCTGCGCCGCCACGAAAGAGCACGCGCGTATAGGGGCTGCTATCTTTGGCGCAAGAAACCGAACAGCGGGGGAAGCGGATGAGGTGCCGGGCGAAGATGGTCTTTGCCCGCGGGATGACCCACATGGCCTCGCCGTCCCATTCTTGCCAGACTGGCGTCACATAGGGATCGCCTTGGCTGTCGACGGTGGCGATGCGCGCGACCACCGGTCCATCAAGAAACTCTTGCAACTCATCAGCATAGAGGGCGCGCATCTTGCCCATCCATTCAGGATATTTTCGTGCTTCGCTCATCATCTGTCCTTCCTGCAAGCTTCGTATTTTGCCAGTTCAACATAGTCGCGTGCTGCAGCGCCGCTTCGGCAAAAAGTATAACCAAAATCAGCTCGCTTGCCAAAATGCGCGGGATTTGAGGCAGTGGTGATTTTGTGGATATGTCACCATTGCGCCCCCACCCCAAACCCCTCCCCCATAGAGACCTGAGGACAGGCCAGGTTTTTCTACCCCATCCCCGGCCCTTCCCCATATCAATGGAGAAGGGTGACTCGTCGATTACCCTGTGCGGTCATTGCTAATCTGTAAGAAATCGTACATCCGTATTCACCTGCTCTGAATGCGCTCCCCCTCCCTGATGCTTCGGGGAGGGGGTTGGGGGGTGGGGTAGCCCCTCCCCAACAGGTAGGAGAGGGTAGCCAGAGCCTGCTTCTCCCTGACCTGTCGGGGTGATCTTGCCCGCAGGCGTATTTGGCGATATGTTTGGCAAAAAGCAATCATGCGCAGAGGTGGCGGAAATGAATGAGTTGGAACTTCAGCAATATCTTTTTGATTTGCAGGGCTATGTGGTCATCGAAAATGCGCTGAGCCAGGCAGAAGTGGCCGACATCAATCGGCTGATTGACGCGCAGAATCTGCCGCCGCCCGGTGAATCGCCCCGTTTTGGCAGCGCGCCGACCATCGCGTCATCCATGATCATGCCGGACAACTTCCCCGAAAGCCGCATGAAAGCAGACCGGGACGCGCCGGTGGGGGCTGGCTTCTTGGAATGGGGGCAAGCATTCTGCGACCTGCTCGACCACCCGGCAATCATGCCCGTACTTCGTCTGCGCCTGGGCGACTGCTTCCGACTCGATCGCCTGTACGGGATGCTTATGCGCCAAGGCATGGGCTATGGCGAACTGCATGCCGATTATGGCGCGTCTGCCCCGCAATCAAACATGCAGCCGGGCGAGTATTACGCTTTCCGCAGCAACCAGATTTATGAAGGCTTCATCGTGGTCGCCTGGGCGCTCACCGACGCGGGAGCCGAGCACGGTGGCTTCTGCTGCATCCCTGGCAGCCACAAGAGTCATTACCGTCTGCCCCGGCACATCGCCGATACCTTTGAAGACTCGCCACATGTCGCCATCCCGAAGCTGCCAGCTGGCTCTGTGATCCTGTTTAGCGAATCGCTCACGCATGGTACCGCCTTGTGGCGCGCCAGCCACGAAAGACGTGTTCTGCTCTATAAGTATTGCGTCTCGTCCCTGGCCTGGACGTCAAAACGGGTCGAGCCGCCGGTCAGCAGCGAGCTTACACCCAGGCAAAAGATTCTACTGCGCGAGCCAGGCGACCCGCTGCGCCACTTTCCATCGCTCTTCGCAGAGGCTGCGGTCTGAGGGCTGTTGCTCTTCTGCCCCCAATCCATAATTCGTCTCTACGCAGGCGCTCGTACACATTCTAGGCGGGCAGAACAGCCAAATCGCTGGCTAGGCGGCAGCGCAACGAAGCAGGCAGTTGTCACCAAACAGGGCATTGCCGCCTATCGCCCCATCTGCTACACTGCCGCGCGGCGCTTTTCGCCAACAAATTCCACACATCAGGACTCTCGGTGGGTGTTGTCCGCTAGCGGCGGATTTGCACCGGAGGATGAATGATGTGCGAGCCTAAAACACCACCAACAGGAGTATCCTTATGCCTTCAGCAGTACGAATGCGAACTTTGCTCGAAACCGGCGTGCACTTCGGGCATCGCACCAACAAGTGGAATCCCAAGATGGACGAGTTCATCTTCACGCATCGCAACGGGATCCACATCATCGACTTGCAGATTACGCTCCGCAACCTGCACAGCTTTCATGACATGATAGCCAATATGGTAGCGGGCGGCGGCAATGTGCTTTTCGTCGGCACCAAACGTCAGGCGCAGGAGATCGTCCAGCGCGAAGCCACTCGTTGTGGCATGCCCTATATCAATTATCGCTGGCTGGGCGGCACATTAACCAACTGGAAAACCATCCGCAGCCGCATTGACACCCTAAAGCAGTTGGAAAAGCGGCGCGATGCCGGCGAATTTGACCGGCTGACCAAGAAAGAAGGCCTGGTCTTGCAGCGCAAAATTGCCAAGTTGCAGTTGCGCCTGGGTGGCATCCGCGAGATGAAGAGCACACCCGAATTGCTGGTCGTCGTCGATGCCGAACGCGAGCATACGGCGGTCAAAGAAGCCAACATTCTCAAGATCCCCGTGCTGGCTCTCGTCGATACCAATGCCAATCCCGACCTGGTCGACCATATTCTGCCCGCCAACGATGATGCCATGCGCTCCATCCGCCTGTTGATCGGCGCGTTGGCAGATGCGGTGATGGAAGGGCACAACCTGCGTCAATCGGCCGGTATCGAGGACGACGAAGCGCAACAGGTCGCCGATGTCTATGATGACGACCTTTCTGATGAAGAGTTGCTGGGCGAATCGACCCTGGCGAAGTTGCGAGATTCCAGCCTGTTTGACGATGGCGAAGACGCAGCGAGCGCAGAAGCAGCCAGCGAAGAACCAGCCAGCCAGACCTAAGCCAGCCGTTCATCGGCATGGGAACAGACAAGACAAGACGAGCGAACGAGGGAGACATACGTTGAAATGGCAGTAACGGCAAAGCAAGTCAAGCAACTGCGAGACAAAACCGGTGCCGGACCACTGGATTGCAAGAATGCGCTGGTCATGCACGACGGCGATATTGACGCGGCGGCCGCATTCTTGCGCGAAAAAGCGCTGAAAGACGGCATCAAGCTGCAGGGCAAGGGACGCAGCGCCAACGAAGGGGTCATCGGCAATTATGTGCACTTTGACAATCGGCTGGCTGTCATCGTGGAGGTCAATTGCGAGACAGATTTCGTAGCCGCCACCGCGCCATTTAAATCCTTCGCCAAAGATATCGCCATGCATATCGCCAACATGAACCCGCGCTATGTGCGGCGCGAGGATGTGCCTGCCGATGTGGTCGCGGCAGAAAAGGGTATCCAGCTAGAGCGCGCGCTGGACGAGGGCAAACCACCGCATATCGCCGACAAGATCGTCGCTGGCAGAATGAACAAATGGTACGAAGAGTTCGTTTTGCTCGAGCAAGACTTTATCAAGGACGATGACAAAACAGTCAGCCAGGTTCTGCAAGAGACGGTTGCCGAGGTGGGCGAGACCATCAACATCGGCCGCTTCCAGCGCTTTGCCATCGGCAGCGACAACTAAGCGCGCAGCCAGCCGATAGTCGAGCAAATAGCCCAGCTGGCTGGCGTATGAGCTTGCCGCCTACCGAAAGCGATTGGCAGATCCGCCAGGTAATCTATGCGCGCCTGGTCGCAACCGGTTGCGCGCCCGATATTCGTGACATCGCCGCGCGGTTTGGCCTGCGCCCCGCGCAAGCACAAGCCGCTTTGCAACGGTTGCACGACGCACATGCCCTGGTGCTGGCTGATGACGGCGCTGTGCTGATGGCGCATCCGCTTGCGGCTGTGCAGACCGATTACCGCGCGCGCATCGCTGGGCGCTGGCTCTATGCCAACTGCGCCTGGGATTCGCTGGGCATACCTGCCATGCTCGGGGCTGACGCACAGATTGAAGCGCTGCATCCTTTGACGCGCCAACCCATACGCTTTGCCATTAGCGGCGGGCAACTGGTCGGGGCAGCCGGCGGTCTTGTGCATTTCGCCCAGCCATTTCGCCATTGGTATGATGATATTGTAGAAACCTGAGCAGGCATCTTGCTCTTCCGGTCGGACGAGGAGATCACAAGCTGGTTGCAGCGCACCTGCCAAAATCGGGGAGCCGTCTTGAGCTTGCAACGCCTTTGGGCATTGGCAAAAAGCTGGTATGCCGATCGCATGTCGCCGGCTTTTCGCGGTCGGACGACTGACGAGGCGCAAGCCATCTTCCGCCAGCTGAACCTGACAGGAGAATTCTGGGGCGATGCGCGGTCTTGATTGCCAGCCCGCGGTCTTTTGCAGGGATGCAGAGAGCAACAAAGTTTGCCTGAATTGAGCTGAACGGCGCTGGTCTATACAAAGCAAGGAGCGAGCATGATGCAACGCGATGCCCTGACCTATCGGCGCATATTGCTGAAGCTGAGCGGCGAGGCGCTGGCTGGCAATGGTGGCGCCGGCATCGATCCCGATAAAGCCGCCTATATCGCCCAGCGCGTGCACGAAGTCTATGAGCTGGGTATGCAAGTGGCGATTGTGATCGGCGGCGGCAACCTGTGGCGCGGCGAGCCAGCTGCCCGTCTGGGCATGGACCGCAGCACCGCCGACCACATGGGCATGATCGCCACGGTAATGAATGGCCTGGCGCTGCAAGATGCCATCGAGCGCCTGGGCATCGTCACGCGCGTGCAAACCGCCGTCGAAATGAACAGCGTGGCCGAGCCTTACATCCGCCTGCGCGCCATCCGCCACCTGGAAAAAGGGCGTGTGGTTATCCTCAGCGGCGGCATCGGCAGCCCCTACTTCACGACCGACTCGGCAGCGGCCTTGCGCGCCAGCGAAATCCACGCCGATGTCATCGTCAAAGCCACCAAGGTCGATGGTGTCTATGCTGCCGACCCCATGCAAGAGCCAGATGCGCAACGATATGAACGGCTTCGCCACCAGGATGTGCTTGATCAGCAATTACGGGTGATGGACACCACCGCTTTCACACTTTGTCAAGAAAACAATATGCCCATCATCGTGCTGAACTTCTGGAATCCCGCCGACCTGGTCAAGGCGCTGCAGGGCGATTCCAGCGTGGGCACCTTGATCTGCGACTAGCTGCGCGAGCAACCGCCATGGCGCAAGGCAAACATATCGCCGTCTTTTCCATGACGCCGCTCTTCCCCGAATTTGTCATGGGCGGCGGGCAGGCGCAGCTGAAAAAAGTTGCGCTGCATCTGGGCGAGCTGGGGCACAAGCTGACGATTTTGTCGACGCGCCGCGAAGGTTCGCAGACGCCCTTCCGCTGGCACGAAAATGTCGAGATTCTGCCCAGCCTGCGCTTCAAGCAGCCCTATCCCGAGCCCTACTTCACACCGCTTTATCATATTGCCAATGCCATGCGCTATGTGGGCGCAGCCATCGATGCCGCCGATGTACATTACAGCCATGATGGCGGTTTGATCTTTCCTTATGTGTATCAGCGCAAGCCGACTGTGATTTCGCTGCGCAGCATCATTTATCCCGAGACCATGCAATGCGCCTTTCTGTTTCAAGGCGATGCCTGGATTCTGCCATCAGAGCATACGCGCGACAGCTATCACGCGGCGGTTGCGCAATTTGCCCCGGCGGTCGGCGAGCGCATGCACGCCATTCACAATGGCTTCGATTGGGATTTCTTTCAATACACGCCGCCGGCCTCCATCTTCGAGTTTATTCCGCGCAGGGTGGCCGGGCATCCCACACTGCTATTCCCACATCGTCCCGAAGAGGCAAAAGGCATTTACGAAGTTGTGCAAGTCGCGCAGAAGCTGGTGCACGAGCGCGGCTGGCACGATCTGCGAATATTGCTGCCGCGCTGGCTGGATGCCGATACCGCGCCGGCCAACCGCGATTATTACGCCAAGCTGCGCCAAACCATACACGAAGCCGCTCTGGACGATCATTTTGTCTTTCATGACTGGATTAACGAAGCGCAAATCGCCGAATATTACAGCCTGGCGGATGCGACATTGTGCATCGGCAGTTGCGTAGAGACCTTTGGCAACACAGTCTTTGAGTCGCTGGGCTGTGGCACGCCAGTGATTGCCGCGCGGGTGGGGCCTTATCGCGATCTGCTGCCCGACGAGCATATCAGTCGCGTCGATTATGGCGATATTGATGCCGCCGCCGAGCTGGCCGATCAGTTGCTGCGAACGCGCCGCCGCACATCGGCTGCCACACAGGCCCATTTGCGCGCGCATTTCTCTTTGGAGAAGATGGTATCGCGTTATGCCGATGTCATCGTGAACGCGCGCAAGCTGCCGCCGCTGGACTTTCGAGCGCCACGGCTGGACGAATCCACGCACTATCGGCTGGCACCTTGGTGTTCTGTGTCTGGCCCGCGCGGTCTATTTCACGACTTCCGCAGCGATTACACAGTTGACGAGACGTTGCTGCGCTTGTCGCGCGAGCATCCAGATGGCTTCGCGGGCGCAGCGGCCGACGCAGAAAGCTTGCGCAATTGGCTGGACGAAGGCTTTGTCGTGCCCATCCCGCGCCACAACTCCTTGAGGCTGGCGAAATAACCCATGTTATACTGATTTGAATCTGGCTGGAGGGGGTCTGCACAAGTGGCGGTCATCAGCGAACTCATTGACAGCGGACTGCGTCTGAAGCAGCAGCGAAAATTGCGCGGCGCGATTGAGCACTTCCGCCAGTTGCTTGCGACCTACCCGGAAAATGCGCGCATCCAGTTTGAGTTGGCGAATTGCTGGCTGGCCTTTGGCGTGCCCGAAAAAGCCCTGCCCCATTACCGCGAACTGCTGGCGCTGCCCCAAGCGAAAAGCCTGCCGCCCAAAGACTTGCCACGTTTGTATACCCAGCTCTGCGCGACCTTGCACCAGCTGGACGAAAATCAGGAGGCGTTGGAAATCGCCCAAGCGGGATTGCAGCTGTATCCGAATTATCGTCCGTTGCGCGCCTGGCAGATCTTCGCGCTGGAAGCCACAGGCGCGCAGCAAGCGGCAGTGCTGGACGCGCTGGAGTTGATGCTGGAGTCACTGGCGCCTTCGCGGTGGGATATCTTCGAAGACGATATCAAGCAGGTGGTGCGGCAGATGCGCGCGAGGTCGCAGAAGGCAACCCCCCTCAGTCCCCCCGACAGGTCAGGGGGAGGCAAGGCACACGCGGATTCTGTTGCCGGGTCGGAGAAGGCGACCCTCCTCGAATATAGTGGCAAACAGCGCATCGCCGTGAGCGCTGTAGAAGAACCTGCTGCCACCGAGACCGTGGAGCATGAGGTCGAAGTCGCCGTGCGTCCGCGGGCCAGGCAAGCCGCTCGCCGCCGCCTATTGCCACAGCTTGGTAAGCGATCGGTGCGGATTGATATCAGCTCGGGCGATGACGAGCCAGCCGCAGACGATCCGCCCGCAGCAGCCGCCTACAGAATCCCTGTCGACGATTAGACCGGCTCGATGATTAGTTGGCCAGCGCGCAGATGCCAAATGGTCGTAGCGACTTTTTCGATAAAAGCGCGGTCGTGCGTGGCTGCCAAAATCGCGCCGGGAAAAGCCAGCAGCGCCCGTTCCAGCGCTTCCAGGCTCAACAGATCGAGGTGATTGGTCGGCTCGTCCAGCAGCAGCAGATTGGCACGGCTGTGAATCAAGCAAGCCAGCCCCAGTTTGCGCCGCTGCCCCAGGCTTAGCTCGGCGACTGATTTGCCAGCCAGGTGGGCGTCGCGGAAAAGCCCGCTGCGATGTAGCAAAGTCAAGAGACTGTCGGGCGAGTCGCTGCCGATTGCGTGCAGCAGGTCGACTACATTGCGGTTTTCATCAAGAGAATCGCCGGTTTGGTCGAGGTAACCGAGTGTCACGCCGGGCATGATGGTGACAGCGCCATTGCTGGGCAGCAGCTCGCCAACCATCAGACGCAGCAAGCTGGTTTTGCCGCCGCCATTGGGCGCGACCAGGGCAACGCGCTCGCCCTTGCGCAACACGGCTTTCGCTTCCGCAAAGATCTCCTGCGAGCCAAAATGCAAAGCCAGGTCATCCAGACGCAGCGGTTCTTGGCTGGTCAAGGGCAGCGGGTCGAAGTCAAATTCAATATGCCAGACATGGCGCGGATTCTCCAGCGCATTTGCCTCGAGTTGCTGCAGCTGGGTTTTGGCGCTGCGCACAGCTTTGCCAACCGTGCGCGCGACTTGCTGCTGGGCGGTAAACTTGATCCATTTGTCGCCATCGTCGGGGCGTTTTGGGCGGCGGTGTCCATGCGTTTCCTTTTTGATGCGCGTCCGCAGCGCCTTCATCTGGTTGAGCTGCGCGTGATAGGCAGCGACCTGGCTTTCATACTGCGTTTGCCGCTGCGTCAGGTAATCAGCGTAGTTGCCATGATAGGCGGTCAGGCTGTGCGTCACCGCGGATAAATCCCATATGCAGGTCGCCAGCCGATTGATGAAGCGCCGGTCATGCGTGATCATCAGCAAGGCATGCGGATAACCCAGCAGGTAGTCTTCCAGCCAGGTCAAACCGGCGAAGTCCAGGTGATTGGTCGGCTCGTCGAGGATGAGCAGATCGGGCGCTTGCAGCAACAGCGCAGCCAAGCCCACGCGTGTTTGTTCGCCACCGCTAAGTGACATCATGCTGCGGCCCGGCTGGATATGTTCCAGAGCCAAGCCGGCGAAGATCTGCTCGAGTCGAGCATCCAACGTATAGCCGCCACGCGCCTCGAAGCGCTCTTGCAGCCGACCATATTCGTCCAGCAAGTCGTCCAGATCGCCGCCCTCGCCCATCTGCCTTTCCAGCTCGTGCAGGCGGTCGCGCATGCTGTGCAGCTCGCCGATGCGCGCTTCGATGTAGTTGCCCACGCTGAGCTGGTTGGAAGCCGGCACTTCTTGTGGAAGATAAGCCACTTGCGCGCCGGGCCTCAGCCAGATCTCGCCGCGTTCCGCCTCTTCCTGCCGCAAGATGAGCCGCGCCAGGGTCGATTTGCCCACGCCATTTTCGCCAACCAGCGCTGCCCGGTCGCCACGATTCAAGCTGAGGCTCACCTCGTCCAGGATGAGCTTAGCGCCGTAATACTTCTGCAACTGGTTTACGCGGAGGATCTGCATTGGAGTTTGGACTCTAGCTTCGGGGGGGATTGCTCGCGATGAATTAGACCACAGAGCGCGCTGCAGACACAGAGGCAAGCGCAACCCCCCTCGGTCCCCCCGACGGGTCAGGGGGAAGCAGGTTTTGGCTACCCTCTCCGTCCTGACAGGGAGGGGCTGGGGGAGGGGTTTGCTACCCTCTCCAACCTGACGGGGAGGGGTTAGCAAGACACCCAGCCAGGTCGCCCCGTGCAGGATGGCTGCTTTGCGCATATAATTTGCGGCGTTCGCCCATTTAGTGGATGTGCAGATGCCTCCGATATTGGCGCATGGCGCGTTGGGACCCTACGATGAGATCATCTTTCTGGGCATCGCTGTTGCCTTCCTGGGCATGATGGGCGTCAGTTGGCTGCGCAGCCAGCAGATAGACGACCGTACCGAAGGCGACCGGCTCGAAACCGACGGCGAACATGTTGAATTGGAATGAAACACGACAATCTGGCAGAAAGCGAGACAACCATGCGAATGGAACACATAGCCTTTAATGTGCCCGATGTGCAGGCGCTTGCAGAGTGGTATGTCGCCAACCTCGACATGCAGATCGTGCGCGCTGTTGACGAACCACCCTACATTCACTTCTTGGCCGACAGCGCCCGCAAGAGCCTGATCGAAGTCTACAGCGATGCCGATGGCAGCTTGATTGACTATGCGCAGCACCATCCCGTAACTTTCCATTTGGCTTTTGCCGCCGATGATATCGAGGCGAAACGCGAAGAACTGGCAAAAGCCGGCGCAACTTTGGATGGCGACATCAACAACCGGGCGAATGGCGACCGATTGGCTTTTCTGCGCGACCCCTGGGGCTTCACCATTCAACTTGTGCAACGCCGTCAAAAGATGATCGACTGACATGCTGCAAATCGAATTCGACCTGCGCGCCGAGGGGGACGAACTGCCCGATGCCTTTTTGGATTCGACCGAGCTGGAGTTGATGTTGGCCGGCACGCGGCGCTCGACTGGCGATTCGCTAAGGCGCAAGTTTGCGGCTGTGGTTTGTGGCGAACACGGCAGCGCGCCCAAGTTCACCATCAGCGGCGTATATGACCGCGCTACCGAGCAGATGGACCTGCGCTATCATGTCGATACTTGTTGCCAAAACTTCCTGCTGCGCGTCATGCAGATTCTCAACCAGCGCGAATAACGCGAAAAAAGAAGGGATAGACCATGCGCGTTCTATTGCAGCGGGTAACTTCAGCGTCTGTCTGCGTCGCTGGCAACCTAAGCGGCGCGATTGGTCCCGGACTGGTGGCGCTGGTCGGCGTGACGAAAGGTGACACAGCAGAAACAGCCCGGCGACTGGCGCAAAAAACAGCCAACCTGCGCATCTTCAGCGATGCGGACGGCAAGCTGAATTTGTCGCTGCTGGATGCGGGTGGCGGCGCGCTGGTGGTATCGCAATTCACGCTATATGCCGATGCGCGAAAAGGTCGCCGACCCAGCTATATTGCTGCCGCACAACCCGAACTGGCAGAGCCGCTGGTGCGCCACTTTGCAGATTGCCTGGCCGAGGCGGGGGTGCAAAGCATCGAGCACGGCGTGTTTGGCGCCTATATGCAAGTGGAGATTCACAACGATGGGCCTGTGACGATCTGGCTGGACAGCGCCGAGTTGTAAGCACCCCCAGTCTCCACAACAACTGCGCATTGAGGCGCGGCGATGACCCGACCCTTTGCCCCTCTCGATACCCCTCAACAGGTCAGGTTTCAAAGAGAGCGCATGTGAGGGTCTACCCCACCCCCCAACCCCCTCCCCGAAGCATCAGGGAGGGGGAGCGCATTCAGAGAAAATGAAATCTGATGCTCAATTTCTTGCAGATTAGCAAGGTTTGCACTGGTATCTCGACGAGTCTCCCTTCCCCATTGATATAGGGAAGGGTCCGGGGATGGGGTAGAAAAAACTGGCATGTCCTCAGCCGCTTGAGGAGAGGCGCTGGTTGTTGGGAGGATTGCCTGGCGCTAGCTTTGATCGCCCTCTTCGCGCAGGGGCAGCACATTGGGCCACACCGATGCGTGGTGCTCGTAGGCGTCGATGCCGATTTGGTCGGCCGCAGGGTCCACATGCAGGACATTTAGGCTGTTCAGCACGGTGAACATGATAAAGCTGGTGATGCCTGTCCAGATCGCCACAACGGCCACGCCCAGAATTTGCGTCCCCAGCGTATCAAAGGTGCCGCCGTCAATGATGCTGGGCGCGCCGAGAGCCGCTGAGCCGACCACGCCTATCATCAATGTGCCAAAAGCGCCGCAAGCGCCGTGCACAGAAAATGCCCCCACAGCATCGTCGATTTTCATATTCTCAACGATGCGAATGGATGCCACCAGCACGGCACCAGAAAGCGCGCCGATGACGATGGAAGCGACTGGGGTTACCCATGCGCAGCCGGCTGTGATGCCCACCAAACCTGCCAGCGATCCGTTCAAGATGAAACTGACATTCCAGTTGCCAGTCAAATAGTGCTTGAGGAACATCGCGCCCAATGCGCCAGCCGTGGCCGCCAAAGTGGTATTCACGGCGACAAGCCCAAGTTGGTTGACATCGCCCGCGCCCAACGTAGAGCCGACATTGAAGCCATACCAGCCGACCCACAAGATGAATGTGCCCAAGGCGGCGATTGCCAGGTTGGAGGCCTCTGGCGGCCGCCCGAAGACTCGTCCAGCGCGAGGACCCAGCACATAGGCGCCGACCAAAGCCACGACGCCACCGGTCATATGCACGATGGTCGAGCCGGCGAAGTCCATAAAACCCTGCTCGGCGAGCCAGCCGCCGCCCCAAGTCCAAAAGACCACCACAGGATAAATGATCGCGCCCAAAATCGCGCTATACAGCAGCTTGCCGACGAAGTTGGTGCGCTCGGCCATCGCGCCCGTGGCGATCGTCGCCGCTGCGCCCGCAAAGGCAAACTGGAAGAAGAAACCCACCAGGATCGCGCCATCACCAGGCTGGCTGCCATCTGCGCCATCCAGCAGCAGCGCGATGTGCTCTGGCAACAGGCTGCCGCCTTCCAGCCCGGCGTCATAGGTCCCATAGGCGATGCCGTAGCCAACAAGGAAGAATACGATGCCCGTGACACAGGCGTCCATGAAGTTTTCCGCGAGCGAGTTGACCACCCCCGTTTCGCGGATCATGCCGCCTTCGAGCATGGCAAAGCCAGCCTGCATGAAGAAGACCAGGAAGCCCGCCAACAATATCCAGACATGGTCGAGGTTGTATTGAACTGCTTCTGCCTTTGCGAAGGCAGCGGCGGCGGTCATTTCAACCGTCTCGACTGCGGCAGCTTCTTCGGCAGGCGGATCGTCTTGTGCGATTGTGCCAAAGCCAAAGCTATAGAGAATGCCTGCTCCGATAAATATGGAAATCAGTCGGTAGACGAACTTGCGTTTGTTCATGCCAGCCTCCCCATGCAGTCGCAATCGCTGCAAAATGCGATGTTTGCCTAGTCTACGGCTGCCCGCGAGCAGTCGGTAAGCATAATTGTATCCCAATTTGCAGCAATTGTTTTGGCTAGTTCTTACAAATCGCAGGGAATCGCTCGCGGGTTGCACGGGAGAAAGGCAGTTAAGGGCGCGCATTCACCAGTCTGTGGCGCGCTGCCAGTGGCGAATTTGTATATTTTTACTAGCCCTGCCTTTCGCTCAACGCATCGTGTTTGAGCGCTTTCAGGCGCTTCATCACATCGTTTGCGCCGCGTCCAAAATAGTCGTAAAGCGTCTTGTATTCGGCGAAGAGCTTGTCATATTGGCGCTGGTTGGCGGCGATGGGCGTCACGACCTGGTCTTTGAGCTTGCCCATCTTCTCGGCGGCGGCATGAATATCGGGATAGATGCCAGCAGCGACAGCGGCGTGCATGGCTGCGCCCAGCGCCGGCGCTTGGGCAGAACCCGCCAACTTGAGTGGCCGGCCCGTCACATCGGCAAAGATCTGACAGAGCAGCGCGTTCTTTTCGGGCAGGCCGCCCGCCGCGACGAGCTGGTTGACCGGGATGCCTTGCGCATCGAAAGCGTCGATGATTTCGCGCGTGCCATAGGCAGTCGCTTCGATCAAAGCGCGATAGATATCGGGCGGGCGCGTTGCCAAATTCATGCCCAGCATCAAACCCGTCAAGTCGACATCGACCAAGGTGCTGCGGTTGCCATTCCACCAGTCCAGCGCGACCAAGCCATGCTGCCCAACGGCTTGTTGCGCCGCCTCGCGCTCCAAAAAACTGTGCAGATTAAGCTTGGCATCGGCAGCCGCGCGGTGATAGGCCGGCGGTACAGCATGGTCTACATACCAGCCGAAGATATCGCCCACAGCGCTTTGACCCGCTTCGTAACCATACAAGCCCGGAATGATGCCGCCTTTGACCACGCCGCACATGCCGTCCACCACTTGCAGCTGCGTGCCAGAGAGGATGTGGCAGCAGGATGTGCCCATGACCATGACCATGATGCCCGGGTCGGTCGCCTTGACAGCCGGCGCGGTAACATGGGCGTCTACATTGGCAACCGCCACGGCAATGCCAGCGCGCAAGCCCGTCAACGCCGCCAGCTGCGGTGTCAATTCGCCAGCTTTATCGCCCAGTTCGGCGAATTTTCGGCCGACTTTTTCGTCAACGACCTGTTCAAAAGCCGGGTCGAGCGCTTTGAAATAGGCGCGGCTGGGGAAGTCGCCCTCTTGCACCATCGCCTTGTAGCCGGCTGTGCAGGTATTGCGCGTTTCTGTGCCGGTCAGCTGCCAGATGACCCAATCGGCGGCCTCGACAAAGCGGTCGATTTTGGCATAGATATCCGGGCGCTCTTGCAAGATCTGCAGCAGCTTGCTGAAGAACCACTCGGAAGAGATCTTGCCGCCATAACGAGGCAGCCAGCTTTCGCCCATCTGGCGAGCAGTTGCGTTGATGAGGTCGGCTTGGCGCTGGGCAGCGTGATGCTTCCACAGCTTGATATAGGCGTGCGGCTCGTCGACCAGCTCGGGCAAATAGCAGAGAGGCGTGCCATCGCTGGTGGTGGGCATGGGGGTGCTGGCGGTGAAGTCGATGGCGATGCCCACGACATCCGCCGCAGCGATGCCGCTTTGTCGCAGCACAGCCGGCACCGTGTGACTCAAGACATCGATATAATCCTGTGGATGCTGCAGCGCCCAGTCTGGCGGCAGCTTCGTGCCAGAGGGCAGTTGGCTGTCCATGACGCCATGTGGATAGTCGAATACCGACTCGGCGATCTCTTCGCCAGCGCGCGTGTCGACCAATACGGCGCGTCCCGAAAGCGTTCCAAAGTCCAATCCGATCGTATACATGCGCGCGCCTGTCACTTGGTGGATGCTGGCGGAATTATGCCGAAGTCGCCTGCAGATGGCAAATGGCAAAAAGCGCCCCAACCCCCGGCCCCTTCCCGCAGAACGACTGAAGACAGGACAGATTTTCTACCCCATCCCCGGTCCTTCCCCATATCATTGGGAAAGAGTGCCTCGTCGAGAAACCAGTGCAATACTTGCAAATCTGCAAGAAATTGAGCATCAGATTTCATCTTCTCGAATGCGCTCCCCCTACCTGATGCTTCGGGGTGGGGGTTGGGGGGGGGGGTAGACCCTCAAGGGATTTTATCAGCGATTTAGTTGGTTTATTATGCCCCTCCCTTATATTGGGGTGGAGGCATAGCAGCGCAAGCCCAAAGACCCGGCGACTTCGTGTATAATGCGGGCTATGCACGCGGAACAAGGATGCGCAATGCCCAGCGAATTCCCGCCTGGTCCCACCGAGATGGGCGAAGGCAAATGGCAGAATTACCTGTTCTATCGCAAGTTCTTCAAGGACCCGTTGGACTATGTCACGCGCTGGATGGAAACTTACGGCGATGTCTGGCATTACAAAGTGGGCGATACGCACAATTACTCGGTCGCCAATCCCGACATGGCATACGAGCTCTTGGTTCGTCAAGCGAAGATCTTCATCAAAGGACCTGCCTATACCAGCCGCAAGTCGGGGCTGGCGCGTTTCATGGGCGAGGGGCTGGTAACCAGCAACGGCGACTTCTGGAAGCGGCAACGGCGCTTGGTGGCACCGGCTTTTCATGCCATGCGCGTGCATGCCTACGCCGATACCATGGTCGACTATACCTTGAAACGGCTCGCGAGCTGGCAGGCAGGCGCGGTTGTCGATGTCGACGATGAGATGATGGAACTGACGTTGAATATTGTCGCGCGCACGCTTTTTGACGCCGATGCCTCGAGCACAGTCAGCCAGGTAAAAAGAGCCGTCGCGGTTGTGCAGAAAGCCAACAACACCGCCAGCATCTTGCCGCACTGGATTCCCACGCCGCTGCGCCTGCGTTCGTGGCGCGCCAACGAGGCTCTCGACAAGATCGTCTATGGCTTCATCAACGAGCGGCGCAAAACCGGCGAAGATCGCGGCGACCTGCTATCTATGCTGTTGCTGGCAGAAGATGCCGATGGCGAGCGCATGACCGACCTGCAAGCGCGTGACGAAGCCGTTACGCTCTTTTTGGCCGGGCACGAAACCACCGCCAATACGCTCAATTGGACTTGGTGGCTGCTGGCCCAGCACCCTGAGGTCGAAGCCAAATTGCACGCCGAGCTGGACGCTGTGTTGGCTGGACGCGCGCCCAAGCTGGCAGACCTGCGCAGCCTGCCCTATACCGATATGGTTATCAAAGAAGCCTTGCGCCTCATGCCGGCGGTTTGGTCGGTCAGCCGCACCGCCAGCGAAGACACCGAAGTTTGCGGTTATCCCATGCCGCGCGGCACCGCTGCCCAAATCATGATTTATCTGCTGCATCGCCATCCCGAACATTGGCAGCAGCCCGAGGCTTTCTTGCCCGAACGCTGGGCAGACCCAGAGATTGAAAACCGGCACAAATATGCCTATGTGCCTTTCGCCGCCGGTCCACGCATCTGCATTGGCAACAGCTTCGCCAGCATGGAAGCCAACTTGCTGCTGGCGACGATCGCCCAGCGCTATCAGCTGCGGCTTTTGCCGGGCCTGGCAATCAAGCCCGCGGCGCTGATTACCATGTACCCGCGCGACGGCTTGCCCATGCGCTTGGAGAAGCGAGCAAGTTGCGCGGCAACCGCCCCAGAAGCCCGCCCATTGCATTGATACGAGAGGAAAGCCATGCCCGTCCCAACGACTCACCCACTCATGCAGCTCATCGTCCGTATATTGCGCGAGGCTGGCGAGCCCATTACGACCCGCCAATTTGACCAACAAGTCATAGACCAGCTCGGCGACAGGTACAAGCGCTCCGAGCATATCAAGCTGCTCACTTTCCGCACCGCCTTGAAGAGCGCGGGCATCGTAGCGCATCCCAGTCGGGGACTTTGGGGCTTGACGCCAGATGCAGACACGCGGCTGGCAGAACTAGCTGGCACCGATGTATGGGCTATGCATATGCAAATGCGCGACGCCAGAAAGCAAAAGGAAAAAATCGCAGCGCCACCACCGATAGCAGACCGGGAGCGCCTGAGTGCATTGACGAAGCAACTGGTCGAATGCTGGGGACCACCCGGCTATGAGCATCGCATCCGCGGGCTGATCCATGACGAGGTGCGCGGGCTGGCGGACGAAATCTGGACAGACGGCTTGGGCAACTTGATCTGCCGCGTGGGGAGTGGCGGGCCAAAAGTGCTGGTCGCGGCGCACATGGACGAGATCGGTTTGATGGCCAATTATCAAGAGCCAGAAAGTGGCTACCTGCGCTTCAGCAGCCTGGGCGGCTTGCGGCACGACACGCTCAATGGCAATCGCGTCCTTTTTGAAGATGGCACGATCGGCGTCATCGCGGTGCACACGGGCGGCGGAAAATCGCTGGGCGACTTTTACATTGATGTGCAAGATGGCAATGGCAGCGCCACGCGAGTCGGACAGCCAGCCGGCTTCATGCGCGAGATGCAACTGCGCGGCGACCGCATCATCGCCAAGTCGCTGGACGACCGCATCGGTTGCGTGGTCGCGATTGAAGCCATGCGCAAGCTCGCCAGAACGACGCCAAATGAATGCTACTTTGCCTTCACCGTGCAAGAAGAAGTCGGCTTGCGCGGCGCAAAAACCGCGGCTCAAGGCGTGCAGCCCGAGGTCGGCATCGCCATTGATGTGACTGGCAGCGGCGACCAGATCCGCGGGCACAAGATGCGCATCAAGCTGGGTGACGGCGCAGCTATCAAAGTGCACGATCCGGGCTTGGTCGTTCCAGTCGCCATCAAAAACTGGATGGTCGCTCGCTGCGAAGCCGATGACATTGCCTATCAGCTGGAATTGCTGGCGGGAGGCACGACAGACGCTTCTGCCATCCAGCTGACCCAAGCCGGCGTGCCCAGCGGCTGTATCTCTATCCCGACTCGCTACCTGCACACCACCAGCGAGACGGTCGATATGCGCGATGTGCGCGCGTGCATTGATTTGCTGGCGGGCTTGCTCGAAAACCCAATCGAGCTCTAAGGTGCGCGCTGTCCTGTGTACTCAATATGGCGGGCCCGAGGCCTTGGTCGTCGCCGATGTGCCTGCGCCGGTTGTCGGTGCCGGGCAAGTCAAGATTCGCGTGCGGGCGGCTGGCGTCAACTTCCCCGATGTGCTGCTGGTGCAGGGAATGTATCAGCTGAAGCCGCCGCTGCCTTTCAGCCCGGGCTTGGAAGTCGCCGGTGAGATCATTGAAGTTGGCGCAGGTGTCGAACCATCGCGGCTCGGCGTGCGCGTGATGGCGATATTGCCTTATGGTGGCTTCGCTGAAGAGGTCGTCGTGCCGGCGAGCGCGCCCCTGCCCTTGAGCGACTCGATGTCCGCTGAAGTCGGCGCAGGATTTTCTCTGGTCTATGGGACGGCGCATGTAGCTCTCGTGCAGCGCGGTCATCTCCAAGCCGGCGAGACCTTGCTGGTGTTGGGCGCGGCCGGTGGCGTGGGCTTGGCGGCTGTCGAGCTGGGCGCATTGCTGGGCGCTCGCGTGATTGCTGCGGCCAGCACAGACGAAAAGCTGGCGCTGGCGCAACGCCAGGGCGCGTCAGAACTTGTCAATTACAACAGCGAAAATCTGCGCAACCGCCTCATTGAATTGACAGACGGACGCGGCGCAGATGTCATCTTCGATCCTGTCGGCGGCGACCTGTTCGACCAGGCAGTCCGGCGCATCGCCTGGGAAGGCCGTTATCTGGTCATCGGCTTCGCGAGCGGGCGAATTCCTGCCCTGCCTGCCAATATCGCGCTGCTCAAAAATGCGTCGCTGGTGGGCGTCTATTGGGGCGCGTACTGGCAACATGATGCCGCTGTGGCGCGGAAGTCGCTTGCGCAGCTACAAACCTGGTACGCGGACAACCGGCTGCGCCCGCACATCCAGCAGAACTTCCCGCTGGAAGAAGCGCACCAGGCGCTGCGTATGCTGATGGAACGGCGCGCAAAAGGCAAAATCGTGCTGACGCTCTAGGCGGCCCGGGCTCCCCCCTGCGCAAATATGTTCTAGTGCTATCGCCCGCTGCGGCAGATTGTGCTATTCTCTAGACAGCCTGTACACACAGCCAACAGGTTGCCGTATGGCAAATCGGCGCGATGACGAGCCGGAATACATTGAGGACGATGACTTCTTCGACCCCGAGTCGGTTGGTGGGCGCACGCGGGTATTGGGTGGCAGTGGATCGCAGCAGCCGCGCGAATTCAGCCAGCCGCCAGAAGATGTTGCTGCCGCGCGTCAGCCGAGCGCCAAACGGCGACCTGAAAAAGCTGCCAAGCCAGCGCGCAATCCGTCGCCTCCGCCGACCAGCGACCAGGAACGCCGCGACCGACTGGCTGGCAAGCACGATGTCCATAAAAAACGCCCGCCCAGCATGCGTGAAGAACCGCAGGCGTCCGTGCATCCGCAAGCCGAATCGGGGCGGTTTGGCAAGCTGCGCGCCCGCTTCAGCCACAGCCAGGGAGAAGCCGGGCGCAGCAAATTGCCCGCGCAATCCAAGCAAACATCGCGTTTGGCAGCGCTTCGCCAGGGGGTTGGCGGTTTGCGCTCGCGCTTCGGCAGAGGCAACGGTTCCGAAGAAGCGCCACAGCGACCTCCGCCGTTCCAGCAGCGCCCATCTGAACGACCGAGCCGCGCCCCAAAGCTCGCTTCCAGCGACTGGCTCGACCTCGACCGCAAGCTCGACCTGGTCGGTGTGGCGCTGGTTTTTGGGGCGATCCTTTTTATCATCAGCGCGCTTTCTGCAGAGCAGGCGGCCATCGGCGCGCTTCACATTTTTGTAGGGCAGTTGCTGGGCTGGGGCGCGGTGGCCGCTCCCTGCGCCATGTTCGCCAGCGGCCTGTGGTTGATTGTTCGCCACTTTGGAGACGAGCCGCCCATCATTGATCCGCTGCGACTGGCTGGCGCTGCCTTGGCATTTCTGGGCGGGCTGGTCTTGCTGCAATATGTTGATAGCCTGGGCTACATCGCCGTCATGCCGTCCATTCCCGCTTGCACAGATGCGACTTCGTCCGCATGCATGGAAGCGCTGGTGCAAGAATCGTATCAACAGGCGCGCGGCGGCGGTGTGATTGGCGGCTGGCTATACAGCGCGCTCGTCAACATGCTGACCGAGCTGGGCGGGTTGGTCGCTGTGGGCTTGGGGCTGACTGTCGGCATCATGTTGATTACCCGTGCCAGCGCGACCGAACTGGCGCAGGCAGGCATCAGCTTATGGCGTGGCGCGCGCACCAGAATCGGTCAATATGCTGCTGCAATGCGCGCTGCCCGCATGCAAGCGCAGCAGCCGCTGGCTCAAGCGCACAGCCAGCCGCCCCTGCATATCCGCAAGCCGGCTGCGCCCCGCCTGGATGCTGTGGGGCAAACTGCGCCAGCCTTGCCCGAACCGCGCAGCGATTGGATGCCCATACCAGCTCGCTTGCGGGCCTTATTCCGCCGCCGTCAAACAGCCGCTGCACACGCCGACAGGCAACACGCCGAGGTCCCACCAGCGCCCGCTCAATTTAGAGCGCCTATCGAAAGTCCCTATGCAGCGCCAAACCAGGCGCCACCTGCTAGGCGGCCGGCAGCGCGGACAAACCGCTTGGAACGGGTTGGCAAGCCGGGCGATGATCGGCCCGCCCCACCTGCGAGAACTGCCCCGGTCAGTCGCCCCCAGACCGCCCCGCCCCGCCCAACATCAGCGCGTGTCGAGGCGCCTCCCCCACAGCCAGAGCCGGTCCCTGTGGCTGCAGCGCCAGCGCGTCCCGTGTGGGAACTGCCAGATCATCAAGACTTGCTCGACAGCGCCAGCGCCAAAGACCTGGAGCAGGAACCGCTGTTGCAACAAGCCCAGATTATCGAAGATACGCTGGCGGCTTTTGGCGCGCCGGGCAATGTCATCGAGATCAACAGCGGGCCCGTCATCACACAATATGGCGTGGAACCGCTGCAGCAAACGGCCAGCACAGGCAAACGCAGCCGTGTCAAAGTGGGCGATATCGCCAAATTGGACAAGGACTTGCAGCTGGCGCTGGGCGCAAAGTCCATACGCATGGAAGCGCCCGTGCCCGGCAAAGGCTATGTGGGTATCGAAGTGCCAAACCCGCTCGCGGCGCGAGTCAGCCTGCGCGATGTGCTGGCATCGGAAAGTTATCGCAAGCTGGATTCGCCGCTGACGATTGCCTTGGGCATGACGGTGGATGGCACGCCGGTGGCTGCCGACCTGGCGCAAATGCCGCATTTGCTCATCGCCGGGGCAACCGGAGCCGGCAAGTCTGTCTGTGTCAACGCCATCATCAACAGCATCTTGCTGCGCAACTCCCCAGAAACAGCCAAGTTCATCATGATCGACCCCAAGCGCGTCGAATTGACCAGCTACAATGGCTTGCCGCACCTGGTGGCGCCGGTGGTGGTCGAGCTGGAACGGGCAATCGGCGTTTTGCGCTGGGTCACTGCCGAGATGGAAAAGCGCTATCAGACGCTCTACCAGGCTGGCATGCTCAACATCATCGACTACAACAAGACCCTCGACCCAGATTTGCCGCCCATGTCCTATATCGTTGTCATCATCGACGAATTGGCGGATTTGATGATGCTGGCGCCGAAAGAGATCGAGCTCATTGTTCGCCGCATCGTGGCGGTGGCTCGCGCGACCGGCATTCATATGATCCTGGCGACTCAGCGGCCATCGGTCGATGTGGTCACGGGCGTGATCAAAGCGAATTGCCCCGCGCGCATCGCTTTTTCAGTCGCAAGCGGGGTCGACAGCCGCGTTATTCTGGGCACGCCGGGCGCAGAACGGTTGCTGGGCAAGGGCGATATGCTTTATTTATCGGGCGATGCTCCCGCGCCCAGGCGGATGCAAGGCGTTTTCGTTTCTGAAGATGAGAAACAGCGCATCGGCCAATTCTGGCGCATGCGCAGCGCTGGCATCGAACCAGTCGACCCCATCCCGCCGCCCCAAGCTTCTGGCGATGCTGCGTCTGCGCTGCCATCGGCCACAAGCGCAAACAAAGCCAGCGAACAAGCGGCCTTCTGGGAGATCCCGCAGCCCGATGCCCAAGAGCCAGCCAGCTCGGCCGAAGACGATCTGTATCAGACAGCGGTGGAGATGGTGCGGCGGCTGGACCGAGCCTCTATATCGCTGCTACAGCGGAAAATGCGCATCGGCTATGGGCGGGCGGCGCGCCTGATGGACATGATGGAAGACCGTGGCGTGGTTGGCCCTGCCAAAGAAGGCAGTTCCAAGCCGCGTGATGTGCTTCCGCTGGAGTGAGCGGCGAAGTAAACAAAACTCGACACAGAGAACACAGAGAACACCGAGAACACCGAGAGCACAGAGAAGCGCTTTTTGTTTACCGAAGCGTGTCTGGAAAGTCGCCCGCATAGCAACGAGGATTCACGCCTGTTCTGCCAGAGCAGATCAGTCTCAATTTAAGACAATACAGTATGGGTTGAACAACCTGAACCACTGAATACGCCGACTAGAATGAGAACACAGAGAGAATGAGTTCTCTGTGCTCTCTGTGTCAAATTGACAATTCAATGCGTTTGCCCAGGTGAGCGAGGCAGGCGCAGGAAAGCAAGTCCGCGTCTGTGCTACAATTGACGCCTGCCATCCTACAAGAAAGGATTCTACGCAATGAAATATGCGAATATCCCCGGCGTCGCCAAGCCGGTGGCGCGCCTGTTGCAGGGCACGGTCATGCTCACTGCCGATGCTCGCGACAGCAACTTCCGCCTGCTGGATGCCTGCTATGAAAACGGATTCAATACTTTTGATACCGCGCACGGCTATGGCGGCGGCGTCTGCGAACGCGAGCTGGGCGCCTGGATCAATGCGCGGGGCATCCGCGACCAGGTGGTCATCCTCACCAAAGGCGCGCACCCGTACCAGGGCGAGCCCGACCGCGTCGCCCCAGAGTTTATCCGCCGCGACCTGGAAGAATCGCTGGAACGGCTGGGGACCGATTATGTCGAGCTCTACCTGCTGCACCGCGACAGCCGTGATATGCCGGTGGGCGAGATTGTCGATGTGCTGCACGAATCCAAAGAACAGGGCCATATCGGCGTGTATGGCGGCTCGAACTGGCTGGCCGATCGGGTAGCGGCGGCAAATGCCTATGCGGCCGACAATGGCAAAACACCCTTTGCCGCCAGCAGCCCACAATTCAGCATCGCCGAGATGATCGAGCCACCCTGGGCTGGCTGCATCAGCGTCAGTGGCGTGCAGGGCGAAGCCGACCGGCGTTGGTATGACGACAACGAAATCTCGCTCTTCACCTGGTCGAGCCTGGCCGGCGGATTCATGACGGGCAAGTTCACGCGTGACAACCTCGCCGAGTTCAGCAATTACTGGGACACCAACCCGATCGGCGCTTATGCCTATGAAAGCAACTTCCAGCGCCTCGACCGCACCCTGGAGCTGGCGGCGGACAGGGGAGTCAGCCCGGCGCAGATTGGCGTTGCCTATGTGCTGTCCAACAACCCGCGCTACCATGCTATCGTCGCCAATTGGGAAACCGGGCAAATCCCCGAAAATGCCGCGGCGGCAGACATCCAACTCACACCCGACGAAATCGCCTGGCTGGAGCTGAAGACGGAGGACAAACCGCAATGAGCGACAAAATCAGATGGGGCTTGCTGGGCTTGGGCGCGATCTCGAGCAAGTTCGCCACCGGCTTGAGCTTCTTGCCCGATGCAGAGATCCAGGCTGTTGGTTCGCGCTCACAAGCCAAAGCTGACGAATTCGGCGCGAGATTTGGCGCGACCAAAGCCTATGGCAGCTATGCAGCGCTGGCGGCCGACCCCGAAGTTGATGTCGTGTATATCGGCACGCCCCATACCTACCACATGCCCAACACCCTGCTCTGTCTGCAGGCCGGCAAGCATGTGCTTTGCGAAAAACCCTTCGCCGTCAACGCGGACGAAGCAAAAGCCATGATCGACTGCGCGCGCGCAAATGGCCGCTTCCTGATGGACGCCTTTTGGACGCGCTTCTTCCCAGGTATGGTCAAGCTGCGGCAGCTGTTGGCAGACCAAGCCATCGGCGATGTCATGCTGGTGCAAGCCGACTTTGGCTATCGCACCGGGCAAGTCGTCCCAGAAAGCCGCATCTACAATCCAGCGCTGGCGGGCGGCGCGCTGCTGGATGTCGGCTCCTATTGCGTTCAGTTGGCTTCCATGGTCTATGGCCGGCAGCCCAGCGAAATCTGCAGCCAGGTCACCATTGGCTCAACTGGCGTTGACGAGCTGTCGGTTTCGGTATTCAAATACAGCGACTACGAGATGGCGACCCTCACGACTGCCATCCGCCTGAATACGCCACACGAAGCGCGCATCTTGGGCACAGGCGGCAGAATCTCCATCCCCAATTGGTGGATGCCCAGCGAACTGACGGTGGCTGTCCAGGGCGAAGAAGCCGAGACCTTGCGCTTCGACAATGTGGGCAATGGCTTCAACTACGAAGCGGCGGCAGTGGGGGAGTGCATCCGCGCGGGCAAGACCGAAAGCGACATCATGCCGCTGGACGAGACCCTGGCTATCATGCAGACGCTGGATCGAATGCGCGCCCAATGGGGTTTGCGCTATCCATTTGAAAGCTAAGTATAGGCAAGCCAGTCATGCGAAAATGGGCGGTGCTGCCCCCACCTTACATCCCTCCCCCATAAAGAGGGAGGGACATCAAAAACCTGGCAGCGCTCCCTTCCCCATTGATATGAGGAAGGGCCGGGGATGGGGGCAGGGATGTCAACTACACGCTTTTAACCACGCTTATTTTGGCAAAGCGCTTGACAGCCTCCGCAGTCTGCGCCATAGTAGTGTTCATTACCAATCTAGGTCTCGGGGTGCCCATAGCCTGGGCGTGCAACTGGGGAAGTCGGTGAGAATCCGACACTGTCGCGCAGCGGTGACTGGTGTGTAGCCAGAAGTCCGAATACCAGCCCAAGACTTAGCTCAGTCTACTTTCCGCGTAAAGAGGGAGACGAGCATGGACTACAGTACCTCAATCCGCCCACGGTCTTGGGCGTTTTTGTTGTCTGCGCGCCCTCCTTCGCCCAGCCCAAAGGAGGGACACCATGAAGACCGCACTGCTGGCAGTCATGCTGCTGCTCATCAGCACCGCCCCAACAGTCGCGCAAGACGCCAACCTGACCAGCGGCTGCATCACTGATTTCGACGCCGCTGTCGATTACTTCCCGCAGAAAGCCGAAGTTGTCGATGCCGAAAACATGACCATTTCGTATCATGGTCATTACAAGCTGGTGAGCGTCGGCGATGCCTATGCTGGCGCGCCGCCTTTCGACTATGTGCTGGTGCAATGTGGCGCGCCGGCCCCGCCTGTCGAAGACTTCGCCGAAAATGCGCAATTCATCGAAGTCCCGGCCGGCAAGATAATCGCGCTTTCTACCACGCAGTTGTTCGCGCTGTCCCAGCTGGGGATCCTCGACCAACTTGTGGCGGTGGATAGCGGCTTTTACATCAACACCCCAGAAGTGCTCGAGAAGATCGAAGCGGGCGAAATCGTCGAGGTCGGTTTTGGCTCGGAAGTGAATGTCGAGTTGGCGCTGGAGCTGGCGCCCGACCTGGTGTTGAGCTATGGCTACAACCCCGACACCGATGCGCACCCGGTCTTGCTGGAAGCCGGCATATTCACGGCGCTTGATGCCAGTTGGCGAGAAAATTCGCCGCTGGGGCGGGCTGAATGGCTGAAGCTGCCGGCGCTCTTTTATAACCTCGAAGCCCGCGCCAACGAGGTCTATGCCGATATCCGCGATCAATATGCAGCGGTGAGCGACCTGGCTGCTGGCATTCCCGAAGAAGAGCATCCTCGCGTGCTGCTCAATTCATTCCTGGCCTATGCCGACGCCTGGTATAGCCCGGGCGCAGACACCTATGTCGGGCAGCTGCTGCACGATGCCGGCGCAGAACTGATCCTGGAAAGCGCAGACCCCACAGGCAGCCAGCCGTATAGCTTCGAGGCTGCCTATGAACAGGGCTGGGATGCCGATATCTGGCTGGTCGATACCTTTGCGGTCAAGACAGCCGCCGACTTGCTGGCGCTGGACAGCCGCTTTGCCGATTTCGCTGCCTTCCAGTCGGGCGACATGTGGAACAACAACCGCGATGAGAACCCCAATGGCGGCAACAATTATTACGAATTGGGCGTCACTAATCCACAGCTGGTGCTGGCAGACTTGCTGGCGATCTTTCATCCGCAGCTGTTGCCCAATCACGAGTTCACCTTTTACCACCAGTTGAGCGAGGCTTGATATGCTGCGCCTGGCGCATTTGCCTAGCGCTTTTTATGCCTGGCGGGGGCGCGAATATGCCGGCGCGCGAAGTTGGCTGCTGGTCGCGCTGGCGCTGTTGCTGTGCCTGCTGATGATGCTGAGCCTGGCGCTGGGCTCGGCATCTATCCCGCTGGAGCAGATCATCGCGACGCTGTTGGGTGGAGAAGCGGAGAGCGCCGCCTGGACGAATATCGTTCTCAAGTTTCGCTTGCCCAAGACAGTGACGGCGATGCTGGCGGGCATGGCGCTGGGAGTTAGCGGGCTGCTGATGCAGACCTATTTTCGCAATCCGCTGGCCGAGCCTTTTGTGCTGGGTGTGTCGTCGGGCGCGAGTCTGGGCGTGGCGCTGGTGGTGCTGGGCGCTGGCGCGGCTGGCGGCCTGTTGCTGGGTGGGCTGAACCTGGCTGGCGATCTGTTGCTGACGGCGGCGGCCGGGCTGGGCGCGGCCTTGACGATGACCTTGGTCTTGCTGGTGGCGGCGCGCATCCCCAACGGCGTCACCCTGCTCATCCTGGGGCTGATGTTCGGTTATCTGGTATCGGCGCTGGTCAGCCTGCTGCTCTACTTCGCCTTGCCCGAGCGCATCCAAGCCTACATCAACTGGACTTTCGGCTCGTTCAGCGGCGTAACCAGCGCGCAGTTGCCGGTTTTGGCGTTGATTGTCGTCGCGGGATTGCTGCTGGCGGCGGCGCAAGTCAAAGCGCTCAATGCGCTGTTGTTGAGCGAGGACTATGCGCGCAGTCTGGGCGTGCCCATGCGCAAGACGCGGCTGGGCATCGTGCTGGCGACAGCTCTGCTGGTCAGCGCGGTCACCGCATTTTGCGGACCCATCGCTTTTATCGGCATCGCCGTGCCGCACATGTGCCGCGGTTTGCTGGGTAGCTCCGACCATCGTTTGCTGCTGCCGGGCACGATCCTGGCGGGAGCTTGCGTGGCGCTGGCGGCCGGGCTGATCGCCGAATTGCCGGGCAGCCATATCGTGCTGCCGCTGAATGTGGTGACTGCCTTGCTGGGCGCGCCGGTGGTGATGCTGGTCGTGCTGCGGCAAGCGCGAGGATTGTCCTGATGAAGGCGCTGGAAACGCGAGCGCTGACAATCGGTTATCGGCGGCGGCGGGGCGATATCGTGCTGGCGCGCGACCTGAACTTGGCGCTGCAGCGAGGCAGCCTGGTCGGCATATTGGGCGCGAATGGCGTCGGCAAATCGACCTTGTTGCGCACGTTGGCTTGCATGCAAGCGCCGCTGGCTGGTCATGTGCTGCTGGCTGGCGAAGAGGCCGCCCACCTGCTGCCGCTCGAAGTAGCACGGCGGCTGTGCATCGTGTTGACGGCCGCGCCCCAAGTCAGCCTGCTCAATGGCTATGCGCTCGTGGCTCTGGGCAGATACCCGCACAGCGACTGGCTGGGCAGGCTTAGCAAGTCCGACCACGCGCAGGTCGCCTGGGCATTGCAGGCGGTGGGCGCGACAGACCTGGCGGAACAGCGCGTTGCCCGGCTTAGCGATGGCCAGCGGCAAAAGTTGATGATTGCGCGCGCATTGACACAAGATTGCCCGCTGATGTTGCTGGACGAACCGACCGCCTTTCTGGATTATCCGCGGCGGCTGGAAACATTGCGCTTGCTGCGGCGGCTGACGCGGCAGGCCGATCGCGCCATTCTGGTTTGCACGCACGAGCTGGACCTGGCGCTGCGTTATTGTGATGAATTGTGGCTGATGAGCAAAAGCGGGGTGACAGTTGGCTCGCCGGCAACAATCCTGCGAGACGGCAGCCTGCATGCGACGTTCGGCATCGATGGCTCCAGCTTTGGCGTCAATGGTGGCAGCCGTTTCTTTGATGACGCGCAGCTCTCGCAGCCGCTGGAATGTCAGGAGGACAACCTAGTATGAGCGAGCGAAAGCCAAAACCTGGTTTGGTGCTGGTCAATACCGGCGATGGACGCGGAAAATCGACCTCGGCCTTCGGGGTCATCTTGCGCATGCTCGGACGCAAGAAACCAGTCGCGTTGATCCAATTCCTCAAACACGAGACCGGGCAATGGGGTGAGGTTCGGGCGCTGCGGCGGCTGGGCTTGCAGCCTATCAAAACGGGCGATGGCTTCACCTGGACGAGCAAAGATCTGGATGAAACACAGGCGCGTGCATTGCACGGCTGGCAAAAAGCGCAGGCGATCATCGTCTCCGATGAGTATGAACTCGTCGTTTTGGACGAATTCACCTACCTGCTCGATTTCGGCTGGCTGGATGTCGACGAAGTGATCGACTGGCTGCGAGCCAACAAGCCACAGCGGCAACATCTGCTCATCACCGGGCGGAATGCGCCGGCCGCCTTGGTCGACTATGCCGATACCGTCACCGAGATGGTCAAGGTCAAGCACGCCTTTGACGCCGGCATCAAAGCGCGGGCTGGCATCGAGTTTTGACGAGCGCAGGCTGCTGTTAGCTGTCCAGGTGTGGCCTGGGTATTTGCGCTTCCTCCTGACCTGTCGCGGGGACAGGATAGATTCCCGAGGGCGTGCATGTGCGGGTCTACCCCACCCCGAAGCATCAGGGAGGGGGAGCCATTCGGAGAAGCTGAATTCTGATGCTCGATTTCTTGCAGATTAGCAATAAACGCACAGGTTTCTCGACGAGTCACTCTTCCCCATTGATATGGGGAAAGCCCGGGGGATGGGGCAGAAAAACCTGTCCTGTCCTCAGCCT
>JAJDZQ010000080.1 GCA_022824565.1 Anaerolineae bacterium
ATCATCGTCTTCTTCCCCACCATGATCAACACGGTGCGCGGCTTGACCCTGGTCGATGCGCGTCAGCTGGAGCTCATGCGCAGTTATGCCGCCGCGCCGTCAGAGGTGCTGCTGAAGCTGCGCATCCCCAACGCCCTGCCCTATATTTTCAGCGCCCTGCGCGTTGCCAGCGCCCTCAGTTTGATCGGCGCTGTGGTGGCGGAGTTCTTCGGTGGACCGCGCGCTACACTGGGCGTCTATATCACGCAGGAAGCCTCGGCTTTCGATTTCGCCAAAGCCTGGACAGCCATCATGATGGCGTCGATCATCGGCATCGCGTTTTATCTGACGGTGCTGCTGCTCGAGCGGCGCATGATGCCCTGGCATGTGAGCTTGCGCGCGGGGTAGGGGCAAGATTTCCCCCCGACAGCCATCCCCTCGATTGATCGGAAGGAAGCAAAGCACACGCGAAATCTGTCGTCAAGACGGGTTTGGGGGTGCCTCACCGCCGGAAGTAGCGCTTGCCCGCCAGCTCCTCGGGCAGCAGGCTTTCGTCCGTATACGCCTCATACCCCTGCCCATAACCCAATTGGCGCATCAGGGCGGTGGGAGCATTGCGCAGGCGCAGCGGGACAGGCAGGTTGCCGTGCTGCCTGGCGTCTTCCAGCGCATCGAAGTAGCCGCGGCCGGCGCTGCGGTCTTTGGGCGCGCCCGCCAGATATACCACGCCATGCGCCAGATGAAACTGGCATTCGGGCAAGCCGACTGACTCGACTGCGCGGAAGACATCGTTGGCTACGGTCAGCGCAGCGCTATCGGCCATGCCAATATCTTCGCTGGCGAATATGACCATGCGGCGGGCGATGAACTTGGGGTCTTCGCCACTATCGACCATGCGCGCCAGATAATAGAGCGCGGCGTCAATGTCGCTGGCGCGCATGCTTTTGATGAAGGCGCTGATGGTGTTGTAATGCTCTTCGCCGCTTTTGTCATAGCGCAGATGCTTCGATTGCAGGGTCTCGCGCAGGTGCTCGGCGGTGATCTGCTCGGCGCGATACAGGCGGGCGGCATTTTCCAGCAGGTTGAGCGCGGCGCGGGCATCGCCATTGGCATAATTCGCCAGGAATGCCACAGCCTCGGGCAAAATCTCCAGTTGCAGGGCGTCGATTCCTCGCGCGATGATCTGCTCCAGCTCGCCGACAGTTAATGGCTCCAGCGTAAAGACCTGCATGCGAGAAAGCAGCGCCGAAATGACCTCGAAGCTGGGATTTTCGGTGGTCGCGCCGATCAACGTAATCGTGCCATCTTCGACATAAGGCAGCAGGAAATCTTGCTGCGCCTTGTTGAAGCGGTGAATCTCGTCCAGGAAGAGGATGGCGCTGGCTGGCGGGGGGGCTTCGTCCGTCTGGAAGAGCCCGCCTTGGCTGGCTTGCGCGCGCCCCAGCGAGTTTACGATATTGCGCAATTCTGCCTTGCCCGCCGAGACCGCCGACAAGTTGTAGAAAGGCTTGTCAGCGACATCGGCGATCATGCGCGCCAGGGTTGTTTTGCCAACGCCGGGCGGACCCCACAACACCATGCTGGGCACTGTGCGCTGCTGCAAGGCGCGGTTGAGCGGTTTGCCAACGCCGACCAGATGCGATTGCCCGATAAAGCCATCCAAATCGCGTGGACGGATGCGCTCGGCGAGGGGTTGTGGGGAGTCGGGCATGGGGGGTCTTCTCAGCCCTCGATGATCTTCACGATCTGGTCCATGTGGTCGCAGTCGTGCATGGCGGTCAGGATTAGCTGATTATTCAGCGAGAAAGGACCGCTGCCAAAGGGCGCGCTGCCCTGCCACAATTCGTCGTCTTCCACATCCAGCGACTCGAAAAACGCCAGGTTGCCCGCGCGCAGCCCCCGCCATCGTTCCAGCAGCGGCATGGCTGCTTGCTGCGCATAGCCCTGCGCCACAACCGATTCGGCTGGTCCCACGCTCGGCTGTGGCGGCTCTTCGGCACCAGCCCCGATGTGACGCGCCCTGGCGCCGAAGTAGACCTCAAAGTCGCACAGATGTCCCAGCACCTCTGAAATCGTCCAGCCATCGCCGCCATCACGCCTCTGAAATGTTGTGGGCTCGTCGATAGTGGTGATGAGGCGCGTCAAAGTACGCACATTCCTGTCAATCGAGCGTAACTGCCAGCGGCGGTACATCGTCATTTCGGACATAAGACGCTCCTTCGTTTCAGCAAAGACACGAACCAGACTCTTACCACAGGCAATCCGCCAAACACAGAGCCAACCCCCTCAGTCCCCCCAGACAGCCGCGCGTAGGGGCGAGGCAACCCCCCTCGGTCTCCCCGACGAGTCTGGGGGAAGCAGGCTCTGGCTACCCCATCCCCGGCCCTTCCCCATATCAATGGAGAAGGGTGCCTCGTCGAGAAACCTGTGCGCTTATTGCTTATCTGCAAGAAATCGAGCATCAGAATTCATCATCTTTGAATGCGCTCCCCCTCCCTGACTCGTCGGGGAGGGGGCTGGGGGGTGGGGTTGTAGTGGTTGATTATTCTTTCATTACTTTTTTGGTTGCATTTCTGAGTCTCTGTGCTCAATCTGCGCTCGACCAGCCAGCGCCCGTGCATAGGCTTCTGGCGTATCGACATCGACCAGTACGCCCGGCTCATCGACAGGCACCAGCCGCAGCCGCGATTTGTCCAGCGCCTCTCTGGGCATCGCCGGGGCTTCCAGCGCCAGCATCGCCGCCCAACGCGTCCGATCGAGCAGCAGCGGGTGTCCGCGTCGGCCGGCGTGGCAGGGCGCAACACTCCAACCCGCCGCATATTCCCGCGCCAGCTGCTTGATGACCGCCTGGCTGATGCCGGGCATATCGGCT